>NZ_CATNHH010000014.1:0-72695 GCF_950098555.1 Citrobacter sp. T1.2D-1 | reverse complement strand
TGAGTCTGCGGGCATGATTTTTATCGCGCGTTTTATGAATAGCTTTCTGCATCAGGCGTCGTTCGCCACGGGGTATTGGTGCTATGATCGGCATCGCTCAGTCCGGTTGGTGGTTTTGGTTGGTTTGGCGATTGATCAGATCGCACAATCCGGGCTGAGTTCCCTTTCAGTGATCTACTATTCCGCGCAGCTATTTAGCCGCAATATTCTTTATGGCAAAGATTCCGGCGGAACGTCATAGCGTCAATGTTAGTGAGCTGACGACTGACGAAAAGCGGGAGCTGATTAAAGCAATGAACCATTTCCGTACAGTGGTGAGTTTATTTCCAAATCGGCTAGCCATGCCGAATTAACCCACAACCGAAATTAAAGGCGTAAACCCGCCGGGCTTCTTATTGCCCAAATTCAGGAGAAACAACAATGCGAAATATTGAAACCCGAATCACCAAAACAGGACCAGATGATGCTGGCCTTAACCAGATGCTGACTGATGCACGCATGGAAGAACGCCGGGCACGTGCCGCGGCAATGGCAGCCCGTCTTGATAGCCTGGCTTGCCATATCACGTCACGCCAGCTTAATCACGTTGAAGCGGCGGAGCTGCTGCGTATTGCGGCTGAAAACATTCAGAACGAAGCGCAGGAGATCCACTGATGGCTGATTCAATGGACCTTGTACAGCAGCGCGTTGAAGAAGAACTTCAGCGCCACATCCACACCGCCCGCAACAGAACGCCGGGCGTTTCCCGTGTGCTTTGCATTGATTGCGATGCACCGATCCCGCCAGCTCGCCGCCGCGCTATTCCGGGCGTGCAGTGTTGCGTCACCTGTCAGGAAATCGCAGAGCTGAAAGGCAAACATTACGTAGGGGGTGCTGTATGAGCACTATCCTGAAATGGGCGGGTAATAAAACCGCCATAATGCCAGAACTGAAAAAACACCTTCCAGCAGGCCCGCGACTGGTTGAGCCTTTCGCGGGTTCGTGCGCTGTGATGATGGAGACAGACTATCCTCATTATCTTGTCGCGGATATTAATCCAGACCTGATTAATCTCTATCAGGTGATTAAGAATGATGTTGAATACTTCATCAAAGAGGGCAGATATCTTTTTGAAGCCCGTAATGACCCAGAGGCATATTATAAGACGAGACAGGAGTTTAACTTGCGCCATGGTGGTGCAATTGAACGCGCATTGTATTTCTTATATTTAAATCGCCATGGTTATCGCGGACTGTGTCGCTATAACTTGGACGGTTATTTTAATGTTCCTTACGGTAATTATAAAAAGCCCTACTTCCCTGAAAACGAAATACGCGCATTTGCAGAAAAAGCAAAATGCGCAACGTTTATCTGCGCCAGCTATGACGAGACACTGGCACTGCTGCAAACGGGTGATGTTGTCTATTGCGATCCACCATATGACGGCACGTTTAACGGATATCACACTGCCGGTTTTACAGAGGACGACCAGTATCATCTGGCGTCTATTCTTGAGCGCCGGTCATCAGAAGGTCATCCGGTTATCGTGTCCAACAGCGACACGTCCCTGACCCGTTCGATTTATCGTAACTTTACCCGCCATCGTATCACTGCAAAGCGCAGCATGGGCGTGACTGCCGGTGATAGTAAAACTGCAGTAGAAATCATCGCCACAAAATCAGCATGCTGGTTTGGTGTTGATTTGGCGTCTGGTCCTGATATCTCGGTGGAAGCTGAGGTGCGGGCGTGGTAGTGAGTAAATTCACATTACATCATGCACAAACCACTGGCGGCTCGAATGAGGCCGCCGTGGCCTTTCCATGGAATGCCCGAAAAAAAGCGGTTAACCCGTATCTGGACCCGGCGGAAGTTGCGCCGGAGTCTGCGCTTTCAAACCTCATCACTCTGTACGCTGCGGATAACGAGCAGGAGCATCTGCGCCGTGAGGCGCTGAGTGATAAGGTCTGGGAACGTTATTTCTTCAATGAATCCCGCGATCCTGTCCAGTGTGAAATGGAGCAGGATCGGCTGATTAGCCATGCCAAAATGGCCCGCGAACAGCAGCGTGTTAATCCCGATTTGGTGATTATTGCCGATGTAAGCGCCATGCCTGCCCATATCAACAAGCCTCTACTGGAGCGGATTAAATACTTCCATAGCCTGGGCAGGGCAAAGGCTTATTCCCGGTACCTGCGCGAAACAATCAGACCGTGTCTTGAGCGGCTGGAGCGCGTGCGGGGCAGCCAAATGTCCACCTCGTTTCGGTTTATGGCGAGCCAGGACGGGCTGGAGGGGCTGCTGGTACTGCCTGAAATGAATCAGGATCAGGTCAAGCGCCTTTCCACGCTGGTTGCGGCACATATGAGCATGTGTCTTGATGCGGCCTGCGGTGATCTGTTTGTCAGTGACGATGTTAAACCAGAAGAAATCCGCCAGGCATGGGAAAGGGTTGCTGCAGAAGCCATGCGCCTTGAGGTCATCCCGCCTGCCTTTGAGCAGTTACGCCGCAAAAAGCGCCGCCGCAAGCCGGTGCCTTATGAACTGATCCCACCGTCGCTGGCGCGCATGCTGTGTGCGGACTGGTGGTACCGCAAATTGTGGCAGATGCGCTGCGAGTGGCGGGAGGAACAGCTGCGCGCCGTCTGCCTGGTCAACAAGAAAGCGTCCCCGTATGTCAGCTATGAAGCCGTGATCCACAAACGCGAGCAGCGCCGCAAATCGCTGGAGTTCTTCCGCTCGCATGAGCTGGTCAACGAAGATGGCGACACGCTGGACATGGAAGACGTGGTGAACGCCAGCAACAGCAACCCGGCACACCGCCGTAATGAAATGATGGCCTGTGTTAAGGGGCTGGAGCTGATAGCGGAAATGCGCGGAGACTGCGCAGTGTTCTATACCATCACCTGCCCGTCACGCTTCCACGCAACCCTCAACAACGGCAGACCTAATCCGAAGTGGACCAGTGCCACGGTCCGGCAGAGCAGTGACTATCTGGTTGATACGTTCGCTGCTTTCCGCAAGGCAATGCACAAGGCCGGGCTGCGCTGGTATGGCGTCCGCGTTGCAGAGCCGCACCATGACGGCACTGTACACTGGCATCTTCTGTGCTTCATGCGCAAAAAAGACCGCCGTTCCATCACCGCGCTGCTGCGTAAGTTTGCCATCCGTGAAGACCGCGAGGAACTGGGCGCCAATACCGGGCCGCGCTTTAAGTCCGAGCTAATCAACCCGCGCAAGGGTACGCCGACAAGCTACATCGCCAAGTACATCAGCAAGAATATCGACGGGCGCGGGCTGGCTAAAGAAATCAGCAAAGAAACCGGCAGATCACTGCGTGACAGCGCCGAGCATGTCAGCGCCTGGGCGTCACTGCATCGTGTCCAGCAGTTCCGTTTCTTTGGTATTCCGGGGCGTCAGGCATACCGCGAACTGCGCCTGCTGGCTGGTCAGGCGGCGAGAGTGCAGGGTGGACGCAAAGCGGGCGCGCCGGTACTGGATAACCCGCGTCTGGATGCGGTACTGGCGGCGGCTGATGCGGGCTGCTTTGCCACCTACATCATGAAGCAGGGCGGTGTGCTGGTTCCCCGCAAACATCACCTTGTCCGCACGGCATATGAGCATAACGACGAGCCGAGCGCCTACGGCGATCACGGTATCCGTATCTATGGCATTTGGTCCCCGATTGCAGAAGGCAAGATTTGCACGCACGCGGTGAAGTGGAAAAAGGTTCGTAAGGCCGTTGACGTTCAGGAGGCGGCAGCCGACCAGGGCGCTTGCGCCCCTTGGACTCGTGGCAATAACTGTCCCCCTGTTGAAAATCTGAACAAATCAGGAGGGGATTTACCTGATATTAAAACCATGGATGAGAGGGAACTGGGGGATTATCTCCACAACATGAGCCAGAAGGAACGGCGGGAGCTTACAGCCAGGTTAAGACTGGTGAAACCGAAGCGGAAAAAAGCATACAAGCAGGAGATTTCGGAACAGCAGCGCCTGCAGCTTGAGGCAGAACTTATTGCCAGAGGGTTTGATGCAAGTAACGCAGAAGTGGATTTGCTTTTGCGTGGTGGCAGCATTCCATCTGGGGCTGGGTTGCGGCTTTTTTACCGGGGTCAGCGTTTGCAGGAAGATGATAAATGGCGCCATTGGTTCTAAGGCGCCTTAAATCGAAGAGTTACAAGCCAGCCAGACTCTTACCGCGAATGCGGGCAACTTCATACTTCAGTTCAGCCGCCTTGGCCTCGCAGAGCCTTAAGGATTTTAGCCATTGTTCTGTTGTAGGCTTACCAAATATGTCTTCCATTACTACAACCAAGTAAAGACAGCGACCAGTGCCTAGTTCACCTGCAACCAGGCAGGCTGCGTTAGTTCCTGCCATAAGTTCAATACATGCTTTACGCATCGATTAATTCCTCATTCCGTTGTCTCCTGTAAAGCATCTCACTTGAGCCATCTGTTTGAAACATAGAAAAAACAATTTACATTTAATGGCTAATTATATACTGTGTTTATATACAGTTGTTTTAAGTGGAGGGGAAAATGCAGGACTATTTTTTGGAGTCGTTGAAGCTCCAGCGCATTGATTTTTTTGTGAAGCTTGTAGCGGCTAGTGAATGCGATGATGAAGAGAAGCGGCTTGCTATCCAGTGGGTTTCGGAGCTTACCGATGAGCTGATGGCGAAAATCCGTGCTCATGAGTACAACCGTTCAATGGATCTCCCCAGTTAGGTTTAGGAACGTTGCTGGCGTTAGGACTTGATTCTGACGCTGGCAAGGTTGAACAACGAGCCATGCGAGGCGTTAGTGCCGTTGTGCATGTCTATGCCGCATGAAAATGCATGATCGTCTGAAGCTCTTTTTTATTGAGGCCTGCCAGAACTGGCGGGCTTTTGCTTATGTCATGCAGGTGCATGAAAACCACTACATAAAGCGGGCAGGCGTGGCGGGGATACGAGCGCGCGCTGGCACTATGGATGATCGCTTCACCTGTATGCATGACCACCTTGAAAATTTGATTGTTCTGGACTTAAGTATGTATTTTATATTCGGAAAAATCCGAACCACTGAAAAGGATTTGTGTGATGATAGAAGAGTTAACGATCAGAAATGCAGGTTCATATACTGGGCCAGAACAAAAGATGTATGGTTTATCTACATTTAATTATCTTTATGGAGCTAATGGTGCAGGTAAAACTACTATTAGTAAAATAATTAATGAACCTGATAAGTATCCCGACTGCTTAATTCAGTGGAAAAACGGCAATAAATTAATTAGTTATGTTTATAATAAGGATTTTGTAGACAATAATTTTAGTCAAGATAAAATAAAAGGGGTTTTTACCCTGGGAAGCGATATTAAAGGTGCTCAAGAGAAACTAACATCATTAAACGAGCAGAAAAATAAGCTTCAAGAAGGAATAACAGCTAAACAAAAATTATTAAATGGCAGCGCTGATGATGTGGGCGTTATTAATGATCTGACTGAGCAAGAAGAAACTTTTAAAGACATTTGTTGGAAACAAAAGCAAAAGCATGATGATGTTTTCTTTAAGGCTTTTGAAGGTTTAAGAAACAGTACTGAAAAATTTAAAATCAGAGTCCTTGCTGAATTCAAGCAGAACACCGCAGCTCCAATACCACTAAGTGAACTTACTGAGAAATGCCGTACAGTATTCTCGGATGAGCTAATTTCATACACCCCGTTATCCATTCCTAGTTTTGATGGATTCGAATCTATTTTAAGTCATGAGGTATGGCAGGAGAAAATACTGGGGAAAAAAGATGTCAACGTTGCAGATTTGATTAGCCTATTAAATAATAGTGACTGGGTAAAAAAAGGTTTAGAGTATTTTCACGAATCAGAGCCTAAGTGTCCATTTTGTCAGCAGGATATAAGTAGTGATATTTTCCATAATCTCTCATCATACTTTGATGAAACTTATAATAAAAAGCAACAACTAATAAATGGATTGCTTTCTGAGTACCATGCTAATATACAACGCTTAAGATGGGAACTTGATAACATTAGGGGGGCAAAGTTACCGTTTATCGATGACGACATATTTGAAGATAAATCTAATATCCTTATTTCTCTATTGCTTAGAAATTTTGATAAGGCAAGAGGTAAAGAAAAGTTACTGAGTGAGGTTGTTGTATTTGAAAACATTGACTCTATAATAGAGGATTTTTCAATATTTATACAAGCAATAAATTCAAAGATTGAGGCTAATAATACACTCTTTAGAAATATCAAAACTGAGCAAAAAAATTTAAAAGAACAAATCTGGGCATACATAACAAGAACTGAATTAAAAACGGATATAGAAAGTTATCTAAAATCACGAAACAAACTTGAAAAGAAAAGAGATGGTTTATATGCAGGAGTGGCAAAGGAAAGCGAAAAACTGATCGAGTTGAAGAAGGAAATTGAAGGGATTGAATCTGGCCAAACGAGTATTCTTCCTACTGTTCATGAAATTAACAAGATTTTGAAGAGCTATGGGTTCATAAATTTCCATTTAAAACCATCGGAAGATAGAGCACATTATGTAATAGTAAGAGACAGCGGAGATAACGCGCGATTGACATTAAGCGAAGGAGAGAAGACATTCATCACTTTCCTTTACTATTATAATCTCGTTAGAGGTAGTAATCAGTCTTCTGGTGTTCTGGCAGATCGGGTGGTTGTTTTTGATGATCCAATATCAAGTTTAGATAGCGATATATTGTTTATCGTTAGTTCACTGATTAAAAATTTAATGGATGATGTTCGTGCAAACAAAGGTAGTATAAAACAAATGATTATACTTACGCATAACATTTATTTCCATAAGGAGTTAACATTTAATCCGAAAAGATCAGGCAATAACGCAATGAATGAAGAAACCTTTTGGATTGTTAGAAAAAAAGAGAAGGATTCATATGTTGAAAAATGCACGACCAATCCAATAAAAACATCATATGATCTCTTATGGAGTGAATTACGCCGTAGTGAAAAAAATAATGGTACAATTCAAAACACTATGCGCAGAATTTTAGAGAACTACTTTAAAATTTTAGGTGGCATTGATGTTAGAGAATTAGAGTGTCACTTTGAAGGTTGTGATAAATTGATTTTTAAATCATTGGTGTCATGGATTAATGATGGCTCACATTTTTCTGGTGATGATGTGTTCATGAATTTAGATGATATTTCTGTAGGGAAGAATCTAATTGTATTTCAGAAAATATTTGAGTGTAGCCAACATGCCGCACATTATAAGATGATGATGGGCGATTCGTACAAGCCATTGGAAACATTGATTCAACCTGTCGATGTTGTTGAGTTGGAGCCTGGTGCTAATGATGATGATATGAAAGTTGATGGTGCTGCTGAGAAACCTCCCTTGTTGTCAAATGATGATGCTCCCTTTTAATCAGTTAAACTGTAAACATGCCTGTAATTGATTTTAATTACAGGCATGGTCTACTAGTTTAAATTGTAATTTTTAAAATTTAAAACATTTATACCTACCCAATCGTTCAATTCTTCCAGCCTTTTTTGCAATGGCAAAAGTTCATTTCGAACGAATACATTTGCCGCCTTCTCCACATCCCCAAACCCCCCAACATTGCTCGGCATGATCCCCATCATTTGCGGTGGAACGCGGTGCGCTGCCATCATGTCATCGCGACTCACGTTTTTGATATTCAGAAACTCATCCTTTGCCGCAACCTCTGACAATGGGATGATCTGGATGCCGTCCTTTTTGCCGTTGGGCGAGTACATAAACAGGTTGCGGAAATTACCTGGCCCTTTGGCGCTTTTCATGGCCTGGCGGATGTTGTTCACGTCCTCCTGGTTCTGCGCGGCGTCAGTCATATACATGATGAAGCCTGCGTGGCTGCCGTTGATGTAGTACTTACGGCGGAACAGCGTGGCGGATTCATTCAGCAGGGCTGAAGGGATGGCGGACAGGTACTCCGGCAGGCCGTAAATCTCCTGGTTTAAATCCGGCTCCATCAGGTGAAAAATGCTGCCTCTGGTGAACTCATACGGCTGGGTGGTCATGCCGTACTGCACAAACCAGTAGGTATCCAGATCCACTCCGCGCCGGGTGTACTTCGCCAGCGATGGCTCCAGCGACAGAATACCGCCGAGGCGGTTCGTCCGTTTTTCCAGATAGGCATTACCAAACACCAGATAGTCCTGTACAAAGCGGCTGAATGCCTGCTGACTCAGCAGCGGGTGCGGGATAAACGTGCTGGTCAGGATGTTGCGCTTAACGGCAATCGGTGAGCTGTGATGCACGGCGGCGCGGTAGGTGCGGGCAAGTCCGTCAAAACTGACCGGCGGCTCATACCAGCGGTCCATCTGTACGCATTCCACATAATCAAGAAGTTCACGCCGGTCCAGAACGGGGATCGGATCACCAAAACTGAATGCTTCTGCTGTCGCCGCTTTATTTGGCAGTTTCTCAGGTTCAATTGTGCTCAGGTTGGCGGCCTCGTTTTGTTCATTCATTAAAAAATCTCCACGATATTACTGGTATTGGCGGATTCGCCCTGCAGCGGTTCGTTGAACAGCGCGTGCATCGTTGCCCAGGCCAAATCTGCGTGGCTGGCTTCTTCGCTGCGGCTGGCTTCGTAAGTAGGGCGGTTTCCGCTGGCGGTTGTGGCGCGGCGGATAGCCATAAAGGACTGCGCAATGTCGGTATGCCCGGCGTCAAACTCCAGACGGCGGTGGCTGATAATGTCGTACGCCTTGAGCACCAGGGCGTTTTTGACGTTGGGGTTGTAGACAAATTCACGCACGGCAGGAAAGAACGCTTTCACGTTCTCATAGACACCGTGACCGACCCCGGTCGAGTCGATGCCGATATAGGTCACGTTGTATTGCTGCGTCAGTTTTTTGATAGCGTCCGCCTGCGCGCGGAAGTCCATCCCGCGCCACTGGTGCCTCTCAAGAATGCGGAACTTCCCGCCCGGTACAGTTGGCGGTGCTATAACCACGCAGCCTGCGCTGTCACCGTTCTGCGTACCTTTCGCCGGGTCGTATCCGATCCAGATTTCTCGCCAGCCAAACGGGCGCAACGCCAGCGCCTGAAAATCTCTCCAGACTTCCCAACTGTCCACCATGCACGCCTGCAACTCGCTGAGCGGGAATACTGACGCCAGATCGTCAATAAATTCGCACATCAGCAGGTTCTGGTATTCGTCCGGGCTGTACTCCGTGCGCAGCTGATCCAGGTCGAACAGGTTACAACCGCCGCGCACTGCATCCTCCACGGTGACGATCTGGCGATACTGTCCGTCCGGGCAGAGCACGCCGCGCGCAAGGTTGGCGTGGGTCAGGTCAATGTCCACCTTGTCCGCTTTGGCGCGTCCCCGGTTGAACAGCGCGCCGGACCAGAACGGATAGGCGCTGTGGGTCAGGCTGGACGGTGTGGAGAAGTAGGTTTGTCGCCATTTCTTGTGAATGGCCATACCGGAGGCAACCTTGCGCAGTTCCTGGAATTTCGGTATCCAGAAATATTCATCCAGATACAGGTTGCCGTGGTAGCTCTGCGCCGTGCGGGCGTTGGTGCCGAGGAAGTACAGGCACGCGCCGTTGCAGAGCGTCATCGGGTCGCCTTTCAGCTCCACATCCACCTCTTTGGCAAAGTCGATGATGTATTGCTTAAAGACGTGCGCCTGCGCCTTACTGGCAGAGAGGAAAATCTGGTTGCGCCCGGTGGTGATGGCATCAATCAGCGCTTCGCGGGCAAAAAAGTATGTTGCCCCAATCTGGCGTGACTTAAGCAGGTTGCGAATGCGGTGTTTTACGCCTGCCTGCCACCAGTGGCGCTGATATTCAAACATGCCGTTGCGGAAGATTTCTTCCAGCTTTTCGGTCTGTTCATCAGTGAAAACATTCTTTTCGGGCTGGCGACGTGGCCCTTTGTTACGGTTGGCAACTTTCGGGTTTAAATCAGCTTCGTTCCCGCCATCGTTAAATTTTTCGATCCGGGCATGGCGCTCTGACTGGCGCGCCAGCAGGTCAATTTCCTTGAAGTCTTTCCCTTCTTTCTGCTCCTTCATGATGAGCTGGCAGTAACGTGCGGCGGTGGTGAGCTGCATCTGATCCAGCGGCCCATAGTCGCCCCATTTGTCGCGCTTCTTCCAACTGTGAACGGTTGCAACTTTCTCGCCCAGCATTTCAGCAATGCGGGCTACGCGGTATCCCTGAAAGTACAGCAGCATGGCCTGCCGACGGGGATCGAGGTCTGCGGGGGTCAGTGTCGTGTTCATGGCCCAAACATACGGCCTTGGATGGCGGCTTTCCCCGGCTGCGGTTTGTGTGGTTTACCGTACAAATACAGCGCGTTGTCTCACTCCCCCCATCACCGCAAACATAAGGCTCCAGTAAGTTATTTCTAACGGAGCACGGCTCATGACAGTGAAAGCAAAGCGTTTCCGTATCGGGGTGGAAGGTGCCACTACTGACGGGCGCGAGATCCAGCGTGAATGGCTGGTACAGATGGCTGCCAGCTACAACCCGATGGTCTATACCGCGCTGATTAACCTTGAGCACATCAAGTCTTATCTGCCGGACAGCACTTTTAACCGCTATGGCAGGGTGACGGGGCTGGTAGCAGAAGAAATCCAGGATGGGCCGCTTGCGGGCAAGATGGCGCTTTATGCTGATGTCGAACCCACGGACGCCCTGGTGGAACTGGTGAAAAAGGGCCAGAAGCTTTTCACCTCCATGGAGGTCAGCACGAAGTTTGCCGACACCGGCAAAGCCTACCTTGTGGGGCTGGGGGCGACGGACGATCCGGCGAGTCTGGGTACTGAAATGCTGGCATTCAGCGCCAGCGCAGCACACAACCCGCTGGCGAACCGTAAGCAGAACCCTGAAAACCTGTTTTCGGAAGCAGTTGAAACGCTGATCGAACTGGAAGAAGCCCAGGACGAAAAGCCGTCCCTCTTTGCCCGCGTCACCGCGCTGTTCACCAAAAAAGAACAGACCGACGATGCGCGCTTCTCTGATGTGCATAAAGCCGTGGAGCTGGTCGCTACTGAGCAGCAGAACCTGAGCGAGCGCACTGACAAATCCCTGTCCGATCAGAACCAGCGCCTTTCTGAACTGGAGTCCTCCCTGCAGGAGCAGCAGACCGCCTTTGCCGAGCTTGAGCAAAAGCTTAGCAGCGAAGACAGCCGCAAGGATTACCGCCAGCGCGCGCCGGGCGGTGACGCACCGGCAGGCACCCTGACCAATTGCTGATGGAGCATATAACCCGATGAAAAAGAAAACCCGCTTTGCCTTTAACGCTTACCTGCAGCAACTGGCGCGCCTGAACGGTGTGGAGATTGAAGAACTCTCCAGCAAGTTCACCGTGGAGCCGTCCGTGCAGCAGACGCTGGAAGACCAGATCCAGCAGTCCGCCGCTTTTCTGACGCTGATTAACATCACGCCGGTCACTGAGCAGTCCGGGCAGCTGCTGGGGCTTGGCGTTGGCAGCACCATTGCCGGAACCACTGATACCACCACCAAAGAGCGCGAGCCAACCGATCCGACGCTGATGGAAGATGTGGAATACAAATGCGAGCAGACCAACTTTGATACGGTGCTGACCTACGCAAAACTGGACCTGTGGGCGAAATTCCAGGACTTCCAGGTGCGTATCCGCAACGCCATCGTCAAGCGTCAGGCGCTGGACCGCATCATGATCGGCTTTAATGGCGTGAAGCGTGCCAAAACCTCTAATCGTGCTGAAAACCCGCTGCTGCAGGACGTCAATAAAGGCTGGCTGCAGAAAATCCGCGAAGACGCGCCGGATCATGTCATGGGCAGTAAAACCGCAGAAGACGGCACCACTACTGCAGAACCGGTAAAAGTAGGTCCGGGGGGTAAGTATCTAAATCTTGACGCGGTGGTGATGGATACCGTCAACGAGCTGATCGATGTGGAGTATCAGGATGATGACGAGCTGGTTGTCGTCTGCGGACGTGAACTGCTGTCTGACAAGTATTTCCCGCTGGTCAACAAAGAGCAGGACAACAGCGAGAAAATCGCCGCCGATCTGATCATCAGCCAGAAACGCATGGGCGGCCTGCAGGCTGTGCGCGCGCCTTTCTTCCCGGCAAATGCCCTGCTGATCACCCGTCTGGATAACCTGTCCATCTACTGGCAGGAAGACACCCGCCGCCGTTCTGTTATCGACAACCCGAAACGTGACCGGATTGAAAACTTTGAATCCGTCAACGAGGCGTATGTGGTCGAGGACTACCGCTGCGCGGCGCTGGTTGAAAACATCGAAATCGGTGATTTCAGCGCGCCTGCCGCACCGGAAGGTGGGGAATAACGCATGAGCCTGAGTCCCGCACGGCAGCACCGCCTGCGCATTCAGGCCGAACAGGCCGCCCGTGAGGGCGGCAGTGTTCGCCATGCGTCGGGGTATGACCTGATGCTGCTGCAACTGGCAGAAGACCGCCGCCGCCTCAAGGGGGTCCAGTCCACGGTGAAAAAGGCGGAAATCAAGGTGGAGCTGCTGCCGAAATATTCCGCCTGGGCGGGGGGCGTGCTGGCTGCCGGAGGTGCGCAGCAGGATGACGTGCTGATGTACGTGATGCTGTGGCGTATCGATGCCGGTGATTATGCCGGTGCGCTGGAAATCGGGCGTCATGCGCTGCGCCATGGCTGGGTGATGCCGCTGGGCAATCGTAACGTGCAGACCGTGCTGGCAGAAGAAATGGCAGACGCGGCGCAAAGCGCTCTGCTGGCTGCTTCCGTTTTTGATGCCGATCTGCTTTTGCAGACGCTGGACCTGACAGCCGATCTGGATATGCCGGACCAGTCGCGGGCGCGCCTGCATAAAGCCATCGGCGCTGTACTGAGCGAAAGCAACCCGGCATCTGCCCTGAATCACCTTACCCATGCGCTGCAGCTCGATCCCCGCTGCGGTGTGAAAAAAGAAAAGCAGCAGCTGGAGCGCAGACTGCGCAATGACAGCCGCTAACGAACGTGCCCCGCGCACGGGCGGCACGGGGTGGCGAAAGGCACTGCCACATCAAAACCCCGTCCACCGCCCACTTATTCAGGAGAATGCCGCATGAAGTTTGTTGCGCCCGAACAGGCACCGGAACAGGCGGAGGTCATCAAAAATACGCCGTTCTGGCCTGATGTGGACCTGTCGGAATTTCGCAGTGTGATGCGCACTGACGGCACGGTGACGCAGCCGCGTTTAAAGCAGGTCGTGCTGACGGCAATTTCTGAGGTTAACGCTGAGCTGTACGACTTCCGCAACCGTCAGCAGATGCTGGGCTGGCGGACACTTGCTGAGGTTCCGGCAGAAATGCTGGACGGCAAAAGCGAGCGTATCCGGCACTACCACAACGCTGTTTTTTGCTGGGCGCGCGCCGTGCTCAATGAGCGTTATCAGGACTATGACGCCACGGCATCCGGTGTGAAGCGAGGGGCGGAGCTGGCGGAGGCCAGCGGCGATCTGTGGCGAGATGCCCGCTGGGCCATCAGCCGGGTGCAGGATGCGCCGCACTGTACGGTGGAGCTTATCTGATGAAAGTGCGTGCGCATCAGTATGACACGGTGGACGCGCTTTGCTGGCGTCATTACGGGCGCACGCAGGGTGTCACTGAGCAGGTTCTGCAGGCAAATCCGGGGCTGGCTGAGTACGGCCCATTTTTACCGCACGGGCTGCAGGTGGAGCTGCCGGACATTACGGCGTCAACCACAGCGCAGACCGTCCAGCTATGGGACTGAATGATGACGCTTGAACGAATCAGCGCCTTTATCACTTACTGCATCGCCGTGCTGCTGGCATGGCTGGGCGATCTGTCGCTCAAGGATGCGTCAACGGTTGGCGGCGTACTGATAGGTGTGCTGATGCTGGCTATCAACTGGTACTACAAACACCAGTCTTTCAAATTGTTACGTGGCGGCAAAATTTCGCGGGGGGAATATGAATCCTTCAATCGTTAAGCGCTGCCTTGTCGGGGCGGTGCTGGCTATCGCCGCCACGCTGCCCGGTTTCCAGTCGCTTCATACCTCCGTTGAGGGTCTGAAACTGATCGCCGATTACGAGGGATGCCGCTTGCAGCCTTATCAGTGCAGTGCGGGCGTATGGACTGACGGTATCGGCAATACGTCCGGTGTGGTGCCGGGGAAAACCATCACGGAACGGCAGGCGGCGCAGGGGTTAATAAACAATGTGTTGCTGACTGAAAAAAGGCTGGATGCCTGCCTGACGGTGAAGCCACCGCAGCATGTCTACGATTCGCTGGTGAGTATTGGTTTCAATGTGGGGACCGGCGCGATCTGCAGGTCAACCATGGTGTCATATATCAATCGCCAGCAGTGGTGGCAGGCATGCAACCAGCTACCGCGCTGGATTTACGTTAACGGTGTGAAAAATAAAGGTCTGGAGAACCGCCGCGCGAGGGAACTGGCCTGGTGTCTGAAAGGAACTGGAGCGTGACGCGCGCACTGGTGGTAGGGCTGGCGCTGGTTCTTGCGGCGCTGGCCTGGCAGTCGTGGCGACTTAACAATGCCACTCACACCATTGAGACGCAAGGCGCGGCGCTGAAAAGCAAAACGCAGGAACTGACGAAGAAAAATAGTCAGCTCATCGGCCTGTCCATACTGACCGAAACCAACAGCCGGGCGCAGACGCGGCTTTATGCGGCAGCGGAACAGACCACCGCACTGCTGCGCAGCCGCCAGCGCCGGATCGAGGAACTGAAACGTGAAAACGAGGATTTACGCCGCTGGGCTGACACTCTTTTGCCTGCTGACATTATCCGGCTGCGGGAGCGTCCGGCCCTCACAGGAGGTGCAGCTTACCGTAAGTGGCTGTCCCAGAGTGACGCAGTGCCGCCTGGAAAGGTCAGCGCCGCGCAGTAACGGCGATCTGAATGCGGTGCTCGATGAAACCGAGGCCGCCTGGGCGATCTGTGCTGACAAAGTGGACACGATTATTGCGTGTCAGGAGCTAGACAGTGAACAAACCACAGTCCTTACGCAGCGCCCTGAATAAAGCGGTTGCCTATGTCCGCGATAACCCGGACAAGCTGCACCTTTTCGTTGATAACGGCTCACTGGTTGCAACCGGTGCCAGCTCCATGTCATGGGAATACCGCTACACCATGAACGTGGTGATCGAGGATTTCAGCGGTGACCAGAATTTGCTGATGGCTCCTGTGCTGCTGTGGCTAAGTGACAACCAGCCGGATGCTATCAATAACCCGGATCTGCGCGAAAAACTATTCACCTTTGAAGTGGATATTCTGCGCAACGATGTGTGCGATATCAGCCTGAACCTGCAATTGACGGAGCGTGTACTGGTCAGCACTGACGGTAATGTGTCGAGCGTTGAAGCGGTGCCAGAGCCGGACGGACCCGAAGAAATGTGGACGGTGAAACGTGGATGAGCTGCAGAGGATGGATGACTGGCTGACGGCATTGCTGGCAAATCTGGAGCCTGCAGCACGCAACCGTATGATGCGGCAACTGGCGCAACAGTTGCGCCGGATGCAGCAGCAGAACATCAGGCTGCAGCGTAATCCAGACGGCACCGCCTTTGAGGCGCGCCGGGTGACGGCCAGAAGCAAAAAGGGGCGTATCAAGCGCCAGATGTTCGCCAAATTGCGCACCACTAAATACCTGAAAACCGCAGCCACTGCGGATTCTGCCAGCGTGCACTTTGAGAGGAAAGTTCAGCGGATTGCGCGGGTGCATCATTATGGGCTGCGTGATCGTGTCAGTAAAAAGGGAGGTGAAGTGAAGTATTCTGAACGTCGATTGTTAGGATTTAATATGAGCACACAGGATATGATAATCGAAAATCTACTTGAGTTTTTTGTGGTTAACCATCTCTGGTTTAAAACATAAATAATGAAAATTTAATTTTGGTCGAAATTTTTTTTGTGTATGGAGGTTTTTTTTAGGTTTGTTTTTTGATTCGGATATTATTATGCTGATATTAAATCAAACCAATTGAAGAGGTGCGGCATGATCAAAATAATGTCTGAATATAATAGTGATTATAAAAACCTAGAAGAATATATTGAAAGCCAATTAATAGAACAGAGTTTAACTGCTCAAGTTTACAAAGAGGATCAGCTTGCTCAATCACTAAATAGTGATGAAGGTCTTCTCAATATTTGCCGTAAAATGGATAACATACCTTCTGATTATATGAAGGAGATCGTTGATAATGTCCAAGGTGTAATGACTCTTCCAACAATCTACGATGACCGATTAAGTTATAGTATTGCATCTCATCTAATGAGTAAAGTGGAGTTAGTCGCGAAAAGTTTTCCCTTTGATCACCAAAATTATGGCGGATTTTGTTGTGCCCCAACCGGTAAAGTTAGTGCGCTGGCTGCTCCGGTAAAGTGTTCAGACGGAAAATCAAAAGTTTTTATTATTTTTGAATCGGGGATATTTCATTTTGTTCATGGAGTCATTAGTTTGTTTGTGAGCAGTTATCCACGAACTCTTTTACAAGGGGGAAATGAAAAAGAGTGGAGAGCTGAATGGGAGAAACATGTAAACGATGATCAAAATAGAACGGAGTTATTACAAAGTAAGACTGATTTGAACGAGTGGCGGAATTTCTTCAAAGATTACAATGTTCGCGGCCAACTTGCATACACATCATTAATGAACTTTGGACCTGTGGGGCAAAAGCTCATACTGGATATGGTGTTAGGGTGTGAGATTTTCATAGCCGCACACGAGTATTCTCATGCCATGCTGAACCATCAGCACCCAGATTTAGATCCTTCTGAAGTAGAGAAAGAGGCAGATATGTGGGGCGTTAGAATTGCCTCAATCATATGTCGTGATGAAGGTGTTACGTTAACATTTATGATGGCTGGGATAGCTATATTTTTTTCCGCAATAGAAACAACAGTGCCATCTCATTATTTACCTGCTGCAGATCGAATTTCTTTTGTTATAAAATCATTAGAGATCAATGATTCAACACAAGAGAAAATACTTTCCGATATCGCGAGTTTAATGCAGGATGTATTCCGCGATATTGTCAATATGAAATGACTATTTTTAGACAATTGACCGGCTTCATACAACCTCGCAGTGAATAAGTGCTGCGAGTTTTTCATTTTCCTCCAAACTTCTTTGTATCCTTGCTTATACAATCAAACAAGATCAAATTACTTACAAAAGTTGTGCATTATTACTTTTATGAATGCACAACTTACAGAAATCATGCGCCTTATCACCAACCTGATCCGCACCGGCACAGTGACCGAAGTGGACCGGGAAAACTGGCTGTGCCGGGTGAGAGTGGGCGAGCTTGAAACCAACTGGATTAACTGGCTGACGTTGCGTGCCGGTGGTGCCCGTACATGGTGGTGTCCGTCGCCGGATGAGCAGGTGGTGGTGCTGAGTATGGGTGGCAATCTGGAAACTGCTTTTGCGTTGCCTGCCATCTATTCCAGTCAGTTTGCGCCACCGTCGGATTCCGTGGACGGCTGCGTGACGGAGTACCCGGACGGGGGCTGGTTTGAGTATGAACCCGCCACCGGGCGGTGGTATGTCAGGGGTATCAAATCCATGGTGATCGAGGCGGCGGACAATATCACCCTCAAAACCGGTGAGTTTGTGGTGGAGGCCGACACCACGCGCATTAACAGCGAGGTGGTGATCAATGGCGGCGTTACCCAGGGAGGCGGTGCGATGAGTTCTAACGGGATCGTGGTGGATGACCATGTGCATACCGGTGTTGCGAAGGGTGGTGCAAATACCGGAGGTCCGGTATGACGCTGTATATCGGCATGAACCAGAAGGACGGGCAGAGCATCACGGACACTGACCATCTGCGCCAGTCTGTGCGCGATATTCTGCTGACGCCACAGGGCAGCCGTATTGCCCGACGGGAGTATGGTTCCCTTTTATCCGTGCTGATTGACCAGCCGCAGAACCCGGCGCTGCGCCTGCAGGTCATGTCTGCGGTCTATGTGGCCCTGAGTCGCTGGGAGCCACGGCTTGCGCTGGATTCCATCACCATCAGCAGCAATTTTGACGGCTCCATGGTGGTTGAGCTTACCGGGCAGCGCAACAACGGCGCGCCGGTTTCCCTTTCGGTATCAACAGGAGCAGAAAATGGCAGTAATTGACATTTCCCTGCTGCCCGCGCCGCAGATAGTAGATGTGCCGGATTTTGAGACATTGCTGGCAGAACGCAAGGCCGCCTTTGTGGCCCTTTATCCGACTGATGAACAGGAGGCCGTTATGCGCACGTTAGCGCTGGAGTCTGAACCCGTCACCAAGCTGCTGCAGGAAAGCACCTACCGCGAAATACTGTTGCGCCAGCGTATTAACGAGGCCGCGCAGGCGGTCATGGTGGCATATGCCATCGGCGGCGATCTCGATCAGCTGGCAGTCAACTACAACGTGAAACGCCTGACGGTAACGCCTGCTGACAGCGACGCGGTGCCGCCGGTCGCGGCAGTGATGGAAAGCGATGAGGCGCTGCGTCTGCGTGTTCCGGCTGCGTTTGAGGGATTGTCCGTTGCGGGGCCGACGGCGGCCTATGAGTTTCACGCCAGAAGCGCGGACGGGCGCGTGGCGGATGCCAGCGCAACCAGCCCGGCACCGGCGGAGGTGGTACTTACCGTACTGAGTCGTGAGGGTGATGGTACAGCAGAGGCTGATCTGCTGGCGGTAGTTGAGCAGGCGCTTAACAGCGAGAGCGTGCGTCCGGTGGCAGACCGCCTGACGGTGCGCAGCGCCGAAATTATCCCTTACAGCGTGGATGCGACGATCTATCTTTATCCGGGGCCAGAAGCTGAGCCGGTGATGGCGGCGGCAAAAGCCAGCCTACAGAAGTATATCGCCAGTCAGACGCGGCTGGGCCGTGATATCCGTCGCAGCGCGATTTATGCCACGCTGCATGTCGAGGGCGTCCAGCGTGTGGAGCTGGCGTCACCGCTGGCTGATATGGTGCTGGATAAGACGCAGGCGGCGTTCTGTACGGAATGGAGCGTAACCAACGGGGGCACGGATGAATAGCCTGCTGCCGTCAGGTTCATCGCTGCTTGAGCGCCGACTGGCGCAGACCTGCAGCGGGATTTCCGGACTTATGGTGCCGCTGCGCGATTTGTGGAACCCGGCAACGTGTCCGGTCAGCTTTCTGCCGTATCTGGCGTGGGCGTTTTCCGTTGACCGCTGGGACGAAAGCTGGGCGGAGAGCGTCAAGCGCCGGGTGGTGCAGGATGCTTTCTATATTCACCAGCACAAGGGGACAACCAGCGCAGTGCGGCGCGTGGTGGAGCCGTTTGGCTTCCTGATTCGCATCATTGAGTGGTGGCAGACCGGCGAAACGCCGGGGACGTTCCGTCTGGATATTGGCGTGCAGGACCAGGGCATCACGGAAGAAACCTATCTGGAACTGGAGCGCCTCATCGGTGATGCCAAACCGTGCAGCCGTCACCTGATCGGCATGTCCATCAACCTGCAGACCAGCGGCCCCTATTTTGTAGGCGCGGCTACCTACACCGGCGAAGAAATCACGATCTACCCGTATATCAACGACACCATTATTTCCGGTGGCGCCGCTTACGAGGGCGGGGCAGTCCATGTTATTGACACAATGAGAGTGAATCCATGAGCGCAAAATTTTACACCCTGCTGACGGATATCGGGGCGGCGAAACTGGCAAGCGCCGCCGCGCTCGGTGTCCCGTTGAAAATTACCCAGATGGCGGTGGGAGACGGTGGTGGCGTATTACCCACGCCAAGCGCGCAGCAAACCGCGTTAGTTGCTGAAAAACGCCGCGCTTCCCTCAATATGCTGTATATCGATCCGCAAAACAGCAGCCAGATTATCGCTGAACAGGTGATCCCCGAAACGGAGGGCGGTTGGTGGATTCGTGAGGTAGGTCTGTTTGATGAGACTGGCGCATTGATTGCCGTGGGTAACTGCCCGGAGAGCTACAAGCCGCAGCTGGCGGAGGGGAGCGGGCGCACGCAGACTGTCAGAATGGTGTTGATTACCAGCAGCACTGATAACATCACCCTGAAAATTGACCCGGCAGTGGTACTGGCAACTCGTAAATATGTTGATGACAAGGTGCTGGAGTTAAAAGTGTATGTGGATGACCTGATGGCGAAGCATGTCGCAGCTAACGATCCTCATACGCAGTATGCGCCAAAAGCCAGTCCGACATTCACTGGTACGCCAAAAGCGCCGACGGCGGCGGCAGGCAATAATTCCACGCAACTTGCTAACACGGCTTTTGTGCAGGCGGCAATTGCAGCACTGGTGGCATCTTCTCCAGCTGCACTCGATACCCTTAACGAACTGGCGGAGGCGTTGGGAAACGATCCTAATTTTGCCACCACCATGACAAATGCGCTTGCCGGAAAGATGGACAAGGCTGCCAATGGAAAAGACATTGCTGATGTTTCAGAGTTTCTCAAAAACCTTGGTTTGGGAGAGATTGCGAAAAGAGATGTCGGTACCGGCGCAAATCAGATACCGGATATGTCCAGCTTTGGCGCTGGCTCAGGATGGTGCCAATTGCCTAACGGGAAACTATTGCAGTGGGGTGTTTACACCGGTACTGCTGCATCAGCGACCATTAATTTCCCGATTCCTTTTCCAACCACGCAAGGTAGAGTGATCCTTAGCTTATCCGGGACTGCAACCAACACGGATACGGCCTATATCATTCAAGATGATAATTTACTTTCGCGGACGTCATTTTCTTTTCGCCGTACTGGTTCTCAAGTTCGTTTTAACTGGTTCTGCATAGGTGAATAAAATGAATAAATATAAATGGTCAGCAAAATATAACGCATTTTTCCCGATTGAAATGCTTCATATATATCAATCGTCATGGGATGAACTTAGTGATTTAATTGATATTGATGATACTGTTGAGGCTGAATTTAACGGGGAGCCACCTGAAGGGAAAGTGCGGGGGGTTGTTGATAACATGCCAGCATGGGTAAGCGAGCCACCACCAACACAGGAAGAACTAACAGCAAATGCCGAAAATATGAAGTTGAATCTGAAGACTAAAGCCGATTCTGAAATTGCGTGGCGGCAGGATGCGTTAGATGCGGAGATCGCGACTGATGAAGAAACCGTTACGCTGACTGAATGGAAAAAATACCGGGTTTTGTTGATGAGAGTTGATCCTGCGTCACCAGTATGGCCAGCCCTTCCGGTTTAGCCTGTCGTAAACTTATATCGGCTGATATAACGCTCTAAAAATAAAGCATAAACTGATACTATCTAAACATTGGTTAGTTGCGAAGGTTGCAATTATAAGGTCTGAGTCCGATAGGATATCGAACTCAGACCCTGAAAGAATAACATGAGCTATCCAAACTTTATGGAGTCAGCCCTTGTTGGAGGGGTTAACCGGTGAACACCTGATTAACAAAACTAGATAACCATGACTGTTTAATTCGCCGTGTAATCCGATTAATAAGTTTACGTTGATAAACAGCCATCGAAATGGAGAAGATAGAGGTTATGATAAGGCTAATGGAATAATGATAATTGCTAAAGTAGTTTTTCGTGAAAAAAATCATTGGAATGTGCCACAGATATATCCATATCGTATTTGTAGCTATATTGTTAATGATTAGTGCGAATGTTTTATTTTTTAACCTGAAGTGCTGTAATGAAGAGTAAATAGTAATAGATATGATTATTGCATAAGAAATATAAATAATAGTAGGAGGGGTTTTATAATCATTGACTCTAAAGTTATTAAAATAAAATACACAAAAAAACAGAAGTAGTGCTGCGTGTATAATGAATATTATTGATAGTTTTTTGGTGGTCAATGATGAGGCTAAATATCCGATTACAAACATTAAACCGTAAGAAACGGAATGAATAAAATAATCACTCAATATGAAACTTATAAATTTATTATCTTTGTATGGTGGGGTGAAATGTGCAAAGGTAATAAGAACACACATTAGAGTAAATAAAAGAACGGTTTTCAGTTCACCACATTTTTTTATTAATAAGACATACAGAGGGGAAAGGAGAGCGACGATTAAAAATACTCTGATTATCCATACGTAGCCAAATCCGCTTTCTAATTTAAAAGAGCTTGTCATTGTATTGTAATTTAAAGTCCAGTGGGTTATTTTTATATTAAATAGAAAGGTTACTAGGTAAAAGAAAAACAAAAAAATCCACACAGGGAAAACAAGTCGCTTAATCCTTGACCATACATATGATAAATAATTCACTGAGGTTTTTTTAGCGAGAAAAAATGAAGCGCCTGAAATAAAAACCATCATGGGGACGTCAAAGGTCCTTATCTGAAACAAGATGTCAGAAGGTGTCGGGTTCATGTGAGCAAGGATGATTAGCAGTATTCCCAACGATCTCATTATATCAATAGTAAAATTTCTATCTTTCATTTATATGCTCGCCAAAAATTAAAAGTGCTTACATAGTGATTAATTGTACAGCATTCTTCTACAAGTTGTGATAATTACAGAAATAAATTATAGAGAAATGGCCTTCGCTGGTAAAGTAAAAAAAATTTATCATAAAAGATGTTTTTTTTCAGATTAATTCTAAATGTTGGAGCCAACTAATTATCTTGCAATATGCTGAATATATTGCATTGGTTTATGCTCGCTCAGTAGAATATTAGGTTTTGATGATTATTGGATATCCACACTATATCAAAAAAAATTTCCTGCCAGCCGGTTTGCATGACAATGGTTTCATTGTGCCAGCACTGACACATTACTGACCGCGTGCACGAGATGTCTATCACCCTGAACATAGGCAGACACCCTGTAAACCGGAGAGACTGCCTTATGGCTCAGGACTACCACCACGGCGTGCGCGTCGTTGAGGTTAACGACGGCACCCGCCCTATCAGAACAGTAAGCACGGCAGTTGTCGGTCTTGTTTGTACCGGCGACGATGCCGATCCCGTGACTTTTCCACTTAATAAGCCAGTCCTGCTGACCGATGTACTGACCGCCAGTGGTAAAGCGGGCGAGTCCGGCACGCTGGCACGTTCACTGGATGCGATTGCAGACCAGGCTAAACCCGTAACCGTTGTCGTGCGTGTGGCGCAGGGCGAAACCGAAGCGGAAACCACCTCCAACATTATTGGAGGCGTGAGCGCTGACGGTAAAAAAACAGGTATGAAAGCGCTGCTTTCGGCGCAGGCGCAGCTCGAGGTCAAGCCGCGCATTCTTGGCGTGCCGGGACATGACACGCAGGCGGTTGCTACGGAACTGCTGAGTGTGGCGCAGAGTCTGCGTGGGTTTGCCTACCTGTCCGCCTACGGATGCAAAACGGTGGAAGAAGCTATTGCCTATCGTGACAATTTCAGCCAGCGCGAGGGGATGTTGATCTGGCCTGATTTCATCAATTTTGACACTGTACTGAGCGCGGATGCGACGGCTTACGCCTCCGCCCGTGCGCTCGGCCTGCGCGCCAAAATTGACGAGCAGACCGGATGGCACAAAACCCTGTCCAACGTGGGCGTGAACGGCGTCACCGGCATTTCCGCCGATGTGTTCTGGGATCTGCAGGACCCTGCAACCGATGCTGGACTGCTGAACCAGAACGACGTCACCACGCTTATCCGCAAAGACGGCTTTCGCTTCTGGGGTTCCCGTTGCCTCAGTGACGATCCGCTGTTTGCTTTTGAAAACTACACCCGCACAGCGCAGGTGCTGGCTGACACCATCGCAGAGGGGCACATGTGGGCAGTGGATAAACCACTTAACCCGTCACTTGCTCGCGACATCATCGAAGGTATCCGCGCCAAACTGCGCAGCCTGGTGAATCAGGGGTATCTCATTGGGGCTGACTGCTGGCTGGATGAGTCCGTGAACGATAAAGACTCCCTGAAAGCCGGAAAACTCACCATCGACTACGACTACACGCCGGTGCCACCGCTTGAAAACCTGATGCTGCGCCAGCGCATCACCGATCGCTATCTGGTGGATTTCGCCAGCCGCGTAGCTGCATAAGGGGAAATCATGGCTTTACCACGTAAGTTAAAACACCTGAACCTGTTCAACGACGGGAACAACTGGCAGGGGATTGTTGAGTCTCTGACCCTGCCGAAATTCACCCGCAAGTTTGAGAAGTATCGCGGTGGTGGCATGCCGGGCGCGGTGGACGTGGACATGGGGCTGGATGACGGCGCACTGGACACGGAATTTTCAATCGGCGGCACTGAACTGCTGTTATTCAAGCAGATGGGCACTGCCACGGTGGACGGTATCCAGTTGCGTTTCACCGGCTCCATTCAGCGTGACGATACCGGCGAAGTGCAGGCTGTTGAGCTGGTTGTGCGCGGGCGTCATAAAGAAGTGGATTCCGGCGAGTGGAAAACCGGCGAGAGCAGCTCCACCAAAGTCAGCAGCACCAACAGCTACGCGAAGCTGACCATTAACGGTGAGGTGCTCTATGAGGTCGATCTGGTCAACATGGTTGAAATCGTTGACGGCGTGGACCTGATGGAAGCACACCGCAACGCCCTCGGCCTCTGATTAACCTTAACGGCGCGGGCAGCCGCGCCAGTATTTCATTAACAGGAAACGAACATGAGCGACAAGCTGACTGAAAGGACCGTGCAACTGGATACCCCGATCAAGCGCGGTAAAACTGAAATCACCGAAATTGTGCTGCGCAAACCGCAGTCCGGCGCACTGCGCGGGACACGCCTGCAGGCAATCATGGATATGGATGTGGGCGCGATGATGACCGTCATCCCGCGTATTTCCACCCCGACACTGACCGCGCAGGAAATGGCAGAACTGGACCCCGCCGATCTCACCGCGTTGTCGGTAGAGGTGGTGACTTTTTTGTTGAAGAAGTCGGTGCTTGCCGGTTTACCGACAGCCTGACGGTTGATGATCTGGTGGCAGACATTGCTACCATCTTTCACTGGTCGCCGTCCATCACTGACGTTATGCCGCTGACTGATGTGCTGGAGTGGCGGCACAAAGCGATTCAGAGAAGCGGGGCCAGCGATGAGTGACAATAACCTGCGTCTGCAGGTGATTCTGAATGCGGTTGATAAAATCACCCGTCCATTTCGATCCGCGCAGACCAGCTCAAAAGAGCTGGCTGCCGCTATCCAGCAAAGCCGTACCCGGCTGAAAGAATTAGATACGCAGGCGGGTAAGATTGACGGTTTCCGCAAAGCCAGTACGCAACTGGCTGTCACGGGCAACAGCCTGAAAGCCGCACGTGAAGAAGCGGCAAAACTCGCCACGCAGTTTTCCGCCACTAACCGCCCGACGGCGGCACAGGCGAGACTGCTTGAGCAGGCAAAAAGCTGTGTCACTGAGCTGCAGAGTAAATATAACGGCCTTCGCCAGTCCGTACAGCGTCAGCGTCTGGCGCTGAATGAAGCCGGGCTGGACACAAAGAAACTCAGCAGTGCGCAGCGGGAACTGCGACAGAATGCCGATGAAACAAGACAGGCGCTGGACCGTCAGCAGAAATCCCTGAAACGTCTGGGTGAACAGCAGGCCAGAATGAATGCTGCCCGTGATCACTATTCCAGAAGTCTGGAAGTACGGGATCGCATTGCCGGGGCTGGAGCGAGCACTACCGCCGCCGGGGTGGCAATGGGGGCACCTGTGGTGGCTGCTGTTAAGAGCTATTCAAGCATTGAAGATGCCATGAAAGGTGTGGCAAAGCAGATGAATGGCCTGCGTGATGATAGCGGCAACCGTACCAGACAATATTATGACATGCAGGATGCCATTAAGGCTGCCAGCGAAGATTTGCCGATGGAAAACGGTGCCATTGATTATGCCGCGCTGGTTGAGGGCGGTGCACGTATGGGCGTGACCAATCAGGACGATCCTTACGAGGACCAGAAACGTGACCTGCTGGCCTTTGCATCCACGGCGGCAAAAGCCGCAACGGCCTTTGAGCTGCCCGCCGATGAACTGGCGGAAGGGCTGGGGAAAATTGCGCAGCTGTATAAGGTGCCAACCCGCAATATAGAACAACTGGGCGATGCACTGAACTACCTGGACGATAACGCCATGTCAAAGGGCGGGGATATCATCGACGTGCTGCAGCGTATGGGCGGCGTGGCTGATCGCCTGGACTATCGCAAGGCGGCAGCACTTGGTTCCACATTCCTGTCTCTTGGTGCCGCACCGGAAATAGCTGCCAGTGCCTCTAATGCTATGGTGCGTGAACTGTCCATTGCGACAATGCAGAGCAAGCGCTTCTTTGAGGGCATGGATCTGCTGAAACTTAATCCTGCAGAGATTGAAAAGCAGATGACCACCGATGCCATGGGCACTATTCAGCGCGTTCTGGAGAAGGTCAACAATCTGCCGCAGGATAAACGCCTGTCAGCGATGACGATGATTTTTGGCAAAGAGTTTGGCGATGATGCAGCAAAACTGGCTAACAACCTGCCGGAGCTGCAGCGCCAGCTGAAACTCACATCCGGCAGTAACGCAAACGGCTCCATGCAGAAAGAATCGGACATCAACAAAGATTCATTGTCTGCTCAGTGGTTGCTGGTTAAGACGGGCGCGCAAAACGCTTTCAGTAGTCTGGGCGAAACGCTGCGTGAGCCTCTGATGGCGATCATGGGAACGGTAAAGCAGGTCACGGTAATATTTCGCCGCTGGGTTGAGGAAAACCCGAAGCTGGCAGGTGGGTTGCTGAAAGTTGTTGCGGGCATTGCCTCTGTTGCAGCGGTGCTGGGGACAATGATGCTGGCAGTGTCGGCGGTGCTTGGCCCTCTTGCACTGATGCGCCTGCAGTTCTCTGTCCTGGGTATCAAAGGAGGAAGCGCATTTGGTGTGATCAGCAAGGCCATCGGCAGTGTTGGTAAGGGGATTATGTGGCTGGGCCGCCTGATGTTCGCAAACCCAATACTGGCTGTGATTGGCCTGATTGCGATGGGGGCAGTCTATATCTGGCAGAACTGGGACACGCTGGGACCGAAGTTCAAAGCTATGTGGGATGCAGTTTGCGCTGCCACGACTGCTGCGTGGGAATGGATTAAACAGGCTGTCAGCAATGCCTGGGAAGGCATCAAATTTCTGTTTTTCAACTACACCCTGCCAGGGTTGATTGCCAAAAACTGGGACGCCATCAGGGCCGGAGTGTATGAAGCATGGGCCAGTATCAGACAGGCCATCAGTGATAAATGGAATGCGATTCTGGCTGATGTTGCGGCGCTCCCGGCAAAATTCCAGGCGATGGGGAGCGCAATTATTGACAGTATTCTGGATGGGATTAACGCCAGATGGGAGGCGCTTAAAAGCAAGATTTCCTCTGTTACCGATTATCTGCCTGACTGGATGACCGGTAATAACACGTCGGGCAAAACACAGATACAGATAACGGGTGGCGCTGCTGCTGTTTCTTATGCTGGCATGTACGACAGCGGCGGCGTTATTCCGCGTGGGCAGTTTGGCATCGTGGGCGAGAATGGTCCGGAGATTGTGAACGGTCCGGCAAATGTAACCAGCCGGCGGCGTACTGCAGCACTGGCTTCCATTGTTGCCGGAGTCATGGGGGGTGCTGCAACACCGACAGAGGCGTCACCGCTTCATCCGTTCAGCCTCCCGGCGCGGGCATACCAGACGCAGGCCGCTAAGACAGATATCCAACCCTCAGTTATCCGCTATGAGATAAACGCGCCCATTTATATCACTGCCCAGCCGGGGCAGAGTGCGCAGGATATTGCCCGCGAAGTGGCGCGGCAGCTTGATGAGCGCGAGCGCAAAGCCAGGGCTAAAGCACGCAGTAATTTCAGCGATCAAGGGGGATATGAATCATGATGATGGTGCTGGGGTTATATGTCTTCATGTTGCGTACCGTGCCGTATCAGGAGCTGCAGTATCAGCGCAGCTGGCGACACGCAACCAACAGCCGGGTGAACCGGCGACCATCAACGCAGTTTCTTGGCCCGGATAATGACTCGCTGACATTATCTGGCGTACTGCTGCCGGAGGTCACTGGGGGCAGGTTGTCATTGTTGGCGCTGGAGTTGATGGCAGAGCAGGGCAAAGCCTGGCCTCTGATTGAAGGCAGTGGAACCATTTACGGTATGTTTGTGATCGAGAGCCTGAATCAGACAAAAACGGAATTTTTTGAAAGTGGAATGCCTCGCCGTATTGAGTTTACGCTGACCCTGAAAAGGGTTGATGAGTCCCTGTCTGATATGTTCGGCAGTCTCAGCGATCAGCTCAGTAACCTGCAGGACTCTGCAACATCTGCGATAGGTAATATTAAAAATACGGTTGGAGGGTTGCTGCAGTGAATTTTAGCTCTGATCTTTTTGACCTGAACAGCAAAAGCCCGGCTTTCAGTATCACCATTGAAGGTAAGGATGTGACTGCCGCGCTGGATGCGCGTCTGATGAGTCTGACGCTCACCGATAACCGGGGTTTTGAGGCTGACCAGCTTGATCTGGAGCTGGACGACGCCGACGGGCAGATCGTCCTGCCGCGACGTGGTGCCGTTATTCAGCTGGCGCTGGGATGGAAGGGCCAGCCGCTTTTCCCTAAAGGAGCTTTTACCGTAGATGAAATTGAACACAGCGGTGCACCTGACCGGCTGACCATCCGGGCGCGTAGCGCAGATTTCCGTGAAACCCTCAATACACGACGCGAAAAATCATGGCATCAGACAAGCGTTGGCGATGTGGTAAAGGAAATAGCCGCCCGGCATAAGCTCAAAATGGCGCTGGGTAAAGACCTGGCGGATAAAGCGCTGGAACATCTGGACCAGACCAATGAAAGCGATGCCAGTTTCCTGATGAAGCTGGCGCGCCAGTATGGGGCGATTGCTTCCGTGAAGGATGGAAACCTGTTGTTTATCCGGCAGGGGCAGGGAAGGACGGCGAGCGGTAAGCCGCTGCCGGTAATCACCATTGAACGTAAGGCCGGTGACGGTCATCGTTTTACCCTGGCCGATCGTGGCGCGTATACGGGCGTTATTGCCAGCTGGCTGCATACCCGTGAACCAAAGAAGAAAGAAACAATGCAGGTAAAGCGACGTCGCAAGAAAGTCGCCGCACCCAAAGCGCCGGAAGCAAAACAGGGTGATTATCTGGTGGGAACGGATGAAAACGTGCTGGTTCTTAATCGTACCTATGCTAACCGGAGCAATGCAGAGCGCGCAGCAAAAATGCAGTGGGAACGTCTGCAGCGCGGGGTTGCTTCATTTTCCCTGCAGCTCGCTGAGGGCCGGGCAGATCTCTATACAGAAATGCCGGTAAAAGTGTCGGGGTTTAAACAGCCGATTGATGAGGCTGAGTGGACCATCACCACACTGACGCATAACGTCAGCCCGGATAGTGGGTTTACGACTAGTCTGGATCTTGAGGTGAAAATTGATGGTCTTGAAATGGAATAATCGGTTCTCAAAATTGAATTATAATGTATCATTATTGCGATTTCGGCAAAGATGGTGGAATTGCAACAATGATGAACTGTCCAGAGTGCGGTCAGGCTGCACACACCAGAAGTAGCTTCCAGGTATCAGCAACGACGAAGGAACGTTATAACCAGTGCCAGAATATTAACTGTGGCTGTACATTCGTGACTCATGAAACGTTTGTACGTCACATAACAAAACCGAATGTCGTTTCTTCTGCACCGCTACATCCAGGAAAGGGCGGACAAGCCCATATGAATTTCTGAGCAGAACCCGCTTTGACTGCGGGTTTTTTAATGTCGCCAGTCCGAGTCGCTGTCGCCATTTTGCCGCCACTACCAAAGAAAAAGAGGCTACGTTTTCACGTAACCCCTTGTTTTATTTGGTGGAGCTGGCGGGAGTTGAACCCGCGTCCGAAATTCCTACATCCTCGGTACTACATGCTTAGTCAGTCTTTACATTCGCCTGGCACCTGCGGATTGACACGCCACTACCAGACTAGCCTGATTAGTTTTAACGCTTCAACCCCAGGCAGGGCCTCCACGCGATCTCTTTTGGGTTTGACCTCTCTTTGATCCCCGTCTTAAGAGCGGAAGCTAGGGAGAGAGGGCTCAGAGCAGGTTATTAAGCTGCTAAAGCGTAGTTTTCGTCGTTTGCGACTATTTTTTGCGGCTTTTTACGAGGCCAACCGCCCCTCGGCATGCACCTTGGGTTTCGCAAATCCCGTCGAATCCAGAATCAGCCCCAATGTGTTAAGACAAGTATAACAGACTTGTGACAGCCCTTTCCAGCCCAATCCTCAAGGATTTACCGCTCGCGCAGCGCTTCTCGCGCCCGATTGAACGGTTTGATTAAATAGTCGACGATGGTTTTTTCACCTGTTTTTATATCCACTGTCGCAATCATGCCCGGTACGATAGAAAAGCGGCGTCCCAGCTTATTTTGTAAATAGTCCTGATGGGTACGGATGAAGACGCGGTAGTAGAAGATTTCTGGTTTTACTTTGTCCTGAATGGTGTCCGGCGAGATGGTTTCAACCACGCCTTCAAGGCCACCGTAAATGGCGTAATCGTAGGCGGTGATTTTGACCAGCGCGCGCTGACCGGGATGGATAAAGGCGATATCGCGCGGAGACAGGCGCGTCTCAATCAGCAGATGATCGTCAACCGGCACAATCTCCATCATTTCGCCGTTTGGCGGGATCACGCCGCCGATGGTCGTGACCTGAATGTTCTTCACAATACCGCGAACCGGAGAGCGAATGGTCAGGCGGGTCACCGAATCTTCGCGTCCCTTAATGATGGCGGACAGCATTGCCACTTCGGCGTTGGCTTTGGACAACGCCTCGCGCGCCTGGACGTAATATTGCGAGCGCAAATCCGTGAGCTTCAGGCCGATGTCGCTTTTTTGCCGCTGCAAACGCAATACCTCGACGTGGCTGGCAGCCCCGCTTTTTGCCAGTCGCTCGGTGATCGCCAGCTCTTTATTCACCAGCGCCAGCGCCTCTTTGAGCTCAGACTGCGCATCAGCGAGTTGCGCGCGGCGACTGGTATAGAGCCGCGTTTCCGAGGCGAGCAGATCCGGCCAGCCGTTCAGCTCGTCAGAAAAGACCAGCGGCTTATCGCTCACCTCCGCCGTCAGGCGTTGACTGGAGGCCAGCGACGCGCGATAGCGGGCGGCGCTTTCGCCGACGTTAGACTCCGATCGCGTGGGGTCCATCCTCGCCAGCACTTGTCCCGCCTGTACCTGATCGCCCTCATGCACCATCAGCTCGGCGAGAATTCCTCCGTCGAGCGACTGTAATACCTGCTCACGCGAACTGGGGATCACCTTACCGGTACCGGTCGAAACCTCATCAAGAATGCCGAACCACGCCCACACCGCGAGGATCAGGCACAAGATCCCGGTGAGCCAGATGATGCGGCTGGCACCCGAAAATTCGCGCTCGCGGCTGTCGTCGAGTGCGTCCGGCGTTGCGTCAGGCTGACTGGTTTTCATTTTTCCACTCCCGCGTGTTGGCCTGCGCGGCCATTCGACTTTGCCCCAGCGCCTGCGCTTTCGGCGCGTCCATCACCAGTTGCCCCTCTTTGAGCACCACCACCCGTTCGACCAGCTCAAGTACCGGTACGCGGTGGGTGGCAACCACCAGAGTGCGATTGCCAAGCCACTGTCCCAGCCGCTGAATAAACTCACGTTCGGAATGCTCATCCAGCGAGGCGGTGGGCTCATCAAGCAGGACAATATTGGGTGCGCGCAACAGCATGCGGGCGAGCATGATGGATTGCCGCTGACCGCCGGATAGCCCGTTGCCGCCTTCCATAATCGGGTGGTCGAGACCTTTCGGCAGCCGTTTCACGAAGTTGGCCGCGCCGCAAATCTCCAGTACGGTAAAAATCTCGTCGTCGCTGGCATGCGGGGCGCCCAGCGTCAGGTTCTCGCGCAGCGTACCGAAAAACAGGCGCGCGTTCTGGCTGAGGAGACCGACATTGCGGCGTAAATCGGCCATATCGATGTGCGTCAGGCTGAGGTTATCAAGACGGGCGTCGCCTTCGACCAGTTCCACACCGCCTGCCAGCGCCTGTAACAGCGTTGATTTGCCCGCGCCGTTGCGCCCGAGCACCGCGATGCGTTCGCCGGCGGCAATCTCCAGCCGGTTAATGCGCAGCGGCACCCGCTGGTCTTCACTGTGATAGCGAAACTGTGCGTTCTCGAACAGATAGTGACCGTGAAAGATCTCCTGATGCACCAGCGTTTCATCGCGCTGGGTCTCGGTGGGGAGTTCCATTATGCTGTCCAGCCCCTTTTTGGCGGCTTTCACCTGCTGCCAGCGCGCCAGTACGCCGCACAGATTGCCCATTGGCGCGATCATTCTCGAACCGAGCATCGAGGCGGCAACCACCGAACCGGTGGTCAGGGTGCCTTCAATCACCAGCGGGGCACCAAACATCACCATCGCGGCATAAACCAGTCCCTGGACGGTCACTCCCCAGTTGATCAACCCCTGCGACAGCTCGCGGGTGCGCAGTCCCGACTCGGCGGTAATGCGGATATAACTGTTCCACTGCTGCAGAAACCGGTTCTCCGCCTGCATCAGCTTGATGTCCTCCAGCCCCTGAACGCTTTCGACCAGCACGGCATTGCGCAGCGTGGCCTCGTGCGCCGACTGATTCGCCAGCTCCGCGAGCTTTTTTTGCAGTAGCAGACCGGGAAGGATCATCAGCAGCGCGGCGACCGGAGCGATCCAGGCCAGCGGCGGGGCGATGATCGCCAGCACCACGATGAACAGGAAAAAGAAGGGCAGATCCACAATCGTGGAGATGGTCGAGGAGGTGACCATTTCACGGATCTGCTCCAGCTCGCGTAGCTGTGAAATAAAGCTGCCGGTGGAGCGCGGGATCGCACTGTTGCGCAGGCGCAGCGCGTGGCTGAACACGCGATCCGACACCCGCATATCGGCGCGTTTACCCAACAGATCCATGACGTGACCGCGGGCGAGTCGCAACAGAAAACCGAACAGCATGGCTATCAATACGCCAGCGGCGAGAACGTACAGCGACGGCCATGACTGCGCGGGGATCACCCGGTCGTACACCTGCATCGAGAAGATGATCCCGGAAAGCGACAGGATGTTAATCAGCAGCGCCGCCAGCATCACCGGGCCGTAAGGGCGAAGATCTTTCAGCACCAAACTTTTTAGCCAGTCGGGTTTGAAACGTGAGATGTAGGCGTCCACCCGGCGGTCTTTCACGGCGGAAAGCGGGCGTAAGGCGATGATGAAACGAACCGTCGGCAGCAGTTCGCGCAGGGATATTCGGTTGCGCTGTAGTTCGCCGTTGATGAAACAGACGTCAAGCTGGTCTTCGCCATCGAACTGTTCAACCAGCACCAGTTCACCGTCCTGGAGCTGGATCACCACCGGCAGACGCCAGCGGGTGAGCGATTGTTCCGTGGGGGCCAGCGGCTGAAATGAGAGTCCGGCCTGGCGGGCCAGTTGGCTGAGCGCCTGCGGCATCGGTTTATCTTTGAACCAGGGGGCGCTTGCCTGTAACGCGCCGGGAGAACAGGCGATACGATAATGGCCGGCGATATGGCTCATCGCCCGCGCCCAGTTGGCCAGCGCTGGCGCGGTAATGCGCTCGTCGCCAGGAATGTCGGCGTGGGTCATGGCTGGATCTCCACTGACTGGATCGTGCGGTTTTCCAGACCAAAGGCCTGGCGCATCTGACCGGTGTTATACAGGCAGTTAAGCTGCAGTTGATGCAACTGACTCTCCGTCTGTAACTGTGCGAAGCGCGCCTGGTAGACCTCCTGTTCGGCGTTGAGCACGTCGAGCAGCGGTCGGGAGCCGAGGTCGAGATACTGCTGCTGATACAGCTCGCGCGTTCGCTCGCTCAACGTTTCCTGGCGTTTCTGGATCTGCAAGGAGGTCACGAGATTCATCGCTTCACTGCGATCGGCAAGCAGCTTCTTGCGCACGTCCAGCCGGGTACGCTGGATTGCCGACTGGGCGGATTCCACCGCGTGGCTGGCGGCGTTGCGACGGGCGGTTAAGCCGCCGCCCTGATAAATGGGCATCTCCACTTTGACCCACGCCGAATACTGGGTACGGTCAACGGACTCATGCCCGGCGTAATTATCGTTGAGATAGCGACGCACCTCTGGTTCCAGCGAAACCGTTGGCGTCATTTGCGCGTTAGCGTAGTCGAGATTGGCCTGGGCGATATTAGCCTGCGCCCAGGCGGCGAGCACGGAAGGCACCAGCTTGTCGTCTGGCTTTGCCAGTTCGCAACTGCGACTCAGCTTTGGCGGGAAGTCGTTACTGATGGTATTGAGGTTTTTCCAGCCCAGCCAGGTCATGAGCGTCGACTGCGAGCTTTCAAGGTTGGCCTGATATTGCACGAGCTGGGAGCGTGCGCCTTCGATACGCGCATCGGTCTGCACCACGTCCGAAAGCGAGCTGGCCCCTTCATCGTTGCGCTGATTCGCCAGCCTGCCAATGGCGCTCAGGGCATCCAGTTGCTCCTTTGCCACCGCCACCATCTGTTGCCATGTCTGCACCTGCACAATGGCGGTTGCCGTTTCATGACTAACCGTATCAATGCTGAGCAGCACGTTGGCCTGTTCCTGCGCCACGCTGGCGTTTTCTGCCCGTACCTGGCTTGCGACTTTGCCGAAGTCATAGAGCATTTGCGACAGTGACAGCACCAGCGATGGGCTAAATCCGCTGTCGGAATAGCTGTTGGTATAACCGTTGTTCATCCCGGCGTTAACCTGCGGGTAGTATTTGGCTTTCGCGACATCGACCTGCTGGATTTGGGCATACAGTTTGCCGACCACTTCCGCGATCGACGGATGCCAGGTGACGGCGCGATTGACCGCCTGAGAGAGGCTCAGTTCACCGGGAGCGGCGCTGTCGCTGCTCAGCGGCATCGGGCCATCAAGCGCGGGCAGTTCCTGTTGCTCAACCCACTGTTGCGGGGCGATGCGGGGCGTCTCTCCAGCCGCGATAGCCGGGGCCGCGCACAGGTTTCCCACCAGCCACCAGAATGTAAGCGGTCGTTTTCCCATCTTTCTTCCCTAATTGAACGTTGTTTTTTTGCCCCGGGCGAACGTGCGCCCGGGGTCGTTGTGTGGTCGTTCTGGAGACCTTTATCAGGTCACAATGTGGTTTTGTTCGATAAGCTCCGTCAGCGTGGTTTGTACATTCTCCAGGGTCACCAGTTGTGTGGAGTGATAAGTACTGCCTGTCCCGTCACGGTCAATAGAGATGATGGTGTTGCTGCCGCTGGTGCTGACGCTGAGATAGTTGCCAAGCGTCGCGGTTTGTCCGTTCCAGCCCACCAGCAAATCGCCGATATCAATCTTGTCGCCCTGCGCCAGCGAGAAGTTTTTCCAGGTATCCGTACCGTTACCGCCCGTGGCATCACTGGCGTTGAGCAGGTTGTAGATCAGCGTGTCGCCATACACCGAGCCCACCAGTACATCGCTTTGTGAGGTACTGGTAACCTGCGGGGCGATATCCACCGTCAGCGTGGCGCTGTCGGTATGACCGTGGGTGTCATTCAGCGTGTAGCTAAAGGTCTCCTTCGCCGTGATCGAAGAGAGGGCCACGCCGTTGTTGAGCGTGTAGGTATACGAACCGTCGGCGCGAATTTGCAGTGAACCGTAGTGGCCCTGAATGGTGGTGGTGGCGCTGGAGTAAGGATCCAGCGTGGCGGTACTGCCGTTAAAGCCGGTGATAGTCAGGCGCGTATCGACGGTGTTCAACTGGTCCATCGCACCGGCGGAGTCGCTGCCGTCAAAAATATTGCCGGTGACGGTATGCGTGCCGGAGGTTTCGAAGTTATCCAGATCGACCGTCGTGCCGGTGATTTTCGGCGTAATGGTTGCCGCGCCTGCCAGCGTGTTATTGCCGGTGAAATTCAGGGTGTAGGTGCCGCCATCCAGTTCCAGCCCGCTCAAATTGACGGTCACGGAGGCACCGCCCAGCGTGATGTTGGCGACCGGCACCGTGCCGGAGCGAATGATCACGCCGTTTTCCACTATCGACCAGTTGATGGTCAGGTTGCCCAGCGTGACCAGCGTTGAGACATCAAAGACGATGGCCGCACCTTTCAGAATGGTGCCCGCCGCGACGTCAAAGGTGCCGCTGCCGCTACCGGTTCTGCCAAGTAACCCCCAACTGGCGCTACCGACGGTGGAATCCAGATAGCCTGTGGTGTCCTGAGCCGCCGTGGCCAGCAGGGTATCGCTGACATCGTTCACGGCATCCAGCCCACGGGCGGTCGGCTGGATATTGAGCGATGCGGTATCGGTATCCCCGTTGGGTGCTTTCACCGTGTAGATGAAGCTGTCCGGCGTTTTGGTGCCGTCCGCGCCCACGCCGCTTTTCAGGGTGTAGGTGTAGTTACCTTTGGCATCAATGGTCAACGTGCCGTAAGTACCCACAATGGTCGTGGTGCCGGTTGCGGCAATCGCCACACCGTTCACCTGTGTCACCAGCGTACCGACGGGCGCGATGTCGTCGTTCAGCACATTGCCCTGGGTGGAAGTGGTCAGGCTGTCAACGCTGTAAACATGGTCCTCAAGCACGTTAAGGGTGTAGCCGGTGAGCGCCGTAATGCCAAACGCCGGATTCAGCAGGAACAGGTATTCACCGCCCGGCAGGTTCAGCGTCAGCTTATCGGACTGACCGCCCAGCAGCGGCGCGTTTAACCAGTTTTTCTCCACTCGCCACTGCTCAAACTGCTGGGTGACGTCGTTGAAGCGATAAATGTACAGGTCGAAGCTAGATGCCACCGCCACGCCGCCAATGGAGGATTGCAGCGTCATGGTGCGCGTTGAACCCTGCTCGACGTCGAAAATAATCGGGTTACTCAGTTTGTCCAGCACGCCCAGATCCAGCACGTTGCCCAGACTGACGTTCACCACCGTAAAGCCGCCCTGCGAGGACGTCCCGTTGTTGATGGCCTCCACATGGGTGTCGTAGGGCAGAGTGGCGACGTTATCCACGGCGGTCACGCTGCTAGCCGGCGTGTCATTGCCCAGAGTAATCACCAGCTTCGCCGACGCGCTGTTGCCGCCGCCGTTGATGGTGTAGGTGAAGCTCTCCGTTCGGCCAATGACCGAGGCAGGACTGTTCGGGTTCAGCGCGTAACTGTAGGTACCGTCCTGATTGATCGTCAGCGTGCCATAGACGCCCTGGATGACGTTACTGCCAGCCCCCAGCGTAAAGCTTTGTCCATTGGCGTTGGTGACGGTGGTGACGACGGTATCCAGTGGGGCGCTGTCGTTATTCAGCACGTTGCCGGTTTGCGGCGTGGACGTGGTGATGGTGCCGGCGCTGGTCTCTTCGACGCTGACGTTCAGTGCGGTATAAGAGCCGGTCGCCAGCAGCGCCGTATTGTAAGTCAGAACCCGATAAGTGCCGCCCTCCAGTCCGGACACGTTCACCGTGACGCCGCTGCTGCCGAGCGTCAGCAGATTGGCAAACTGCGACTGCGCGGTGTCGATGACGGTGGTCCATGAGTTGGTCGCGGCGTCAAATTTCTGGATCGCCACTTCCTGAGTATTCAGCAACGAGAGCACGACCCCGGTGGTGCTGGCATCGATCACCAGATTTGCGCTGCCGCCGTCCTGAATAGTGAATTCAACGGCTGCCGTATCGTTACCCAACACGTTCGCCACATTGCCCAGCGCGCCAACCAGCAGCAGGCCATAGTCGCTGAGCTGCTCGCTGGTTACGGTCGCATTTGAGGTGAGCTCCAGATTCTCCACGTTATCGCTGGCCGAGATGGGCAGGGTTGGGGCGGTGACCTGCGTCGGGGTCGAGGCGTTGCCGACGGCGTCCGTGGCGCTGACGCTGATGTTCTCGCCGCTGGTCTGTTTGCGATCAAAGGTATAGGTGTAATTCCCGCTGCTGTTGGCGGTGGTGGTGACCGTTAAGCCCGTGCTGAGGGTGATGGACACCGTACTGCCCGCTTCGGCAGTGCCGCTGATGCTGGCGCCGTCGCTGCTGATGGTGCCGGTTGGCGTAGCCGTGACCGTATCCACCGTGACGGTATAGCCTGATGACAGCGTACTGGTGCCGTTGGTATTGGTGGCCGTAGCGGTGAGGACGTGCGTCCCGTCGGCGATATTGGCCTGCGGGGTCAGCGACCAGTTGCCCTGCGCATCCACGCTGGCGCTACCAATGGAGACACCGTCTCTGTACACCGTGATGGTGGAGAACGGTTGGCCCGTCCCGTTTAACAGCGGCCTGGCGTCATTGGTGGCCTGACCATTGGCCACCAGTCCGGTTATCGACCCTACATCGTCCGTCAGCGAGGCGATAACGGGTGCGCCAGGCAGACCACTGAACGGTGCAATGACGCTGCCGGACGTTCCGGTGTTACCCGCTTTATCCTGGGCGACCACCTGCAACGTTTCTCCACCGACCTGCGCCGGATTAATCAGAATGTTAAAGCTGCCGGTGGTCCCGTCCGCGACGCCGGTTCCCAGTACCGTGCCGTTGCTGCTGGTGATGGTGACGGTGCTGCCAGCCTCTGCCGTCCCGGTGACGTGGCTGCCGTTGGTGACCACCGCCAGGTTGGTCGGCGTGCCGGGCGGGGTGGTATCCACCACGATGGTCGATGCCGCCGACGAGGCGCTGACGTTGCCCGCCGCGTCGGTGGCTTTGGCGGTAAAGGTATGTGAACCCTCCGCCAGTGCGGTAGTGGGGGTAAAGCTCCACGCGCCGCTGGCATCCGCCTGAATGGGCGTTGGCGTGAGTAACGTCGCACCGTCATAGATATTGATGAATGCCCCCGGTTCACTGGTCCCTCGCAGTTCCGGCAGGGTGTCATTCGTGCTTTGTCCGCTGCCGACGGGACCCGTGATGTTGCTGACATCATCAAGAATGGTGGCGATCACCGGCGCGTTTGGTGCCAGCGTATCCACCGTGACGCCAAAGCTGGCGGCCGGGCTGACGTTGCCCGCCGCGTCGGTCGCGGTCACCGCAAGGGTATGCGCGCCGTTGGTTAAGGCGGTTGTTGGCGTGAAGGTCCAGTTGCCGTTCGTGCCGACAACAAGGCTACCAATGACCGTGCCGTTATCGGTAAAGGTCAGCGTGGTGCCCGGTTCCGCCGTGCCGTTAAGCGTGGGGCGGGTGTCGTTGGTGCTCTGATTGGGCGAGAGATTGCCGGTCTGCGGCGCGCTGTCATCGACCACTGACGCGATCACCGGTGCCAGCGGCGCGGCGGTATCCACCGAGATGGCGAAGCTGGCTGATGGGCCGACGTTACCGGCGGCATCGGTCGCGGTGAAGGTCAGCGAATGATTCCCCTGTCCCAGATCGCTGGTGGGGGTAAAGGTCCAGGTCCCGTTCGCCTCGACCGTCACGCTGGCGAGGGGAACTCCGTTATCCACGATGCTGATCGTGGCCCCCGGCTCACCGGTGCCGGTGAAACCAGGACGCGCGTCGTTAGTGGTCTGACCGCTGGTCAGACTGCCGGTGACCGGGCCAACGTCATCCAGCACATTGCTGATTACTGGCGCGCCGGGCGAAACGGTATCGACCGTCAACGCAAAATTTGTTGACGCTGGCCCGGTATTGCCCGCGCTATCGGTGGCGGTGACTCTCAGCGAGTGGGCACCCTGAGAAAGTCCATCCGGTCGGTAGCTCCAGCTCCCGCCTTCGGTCACGGTGGTCGTACCCAGCAGAACGTTGCCATCGTAGACATTAATGGTGCTGCCAGGTTCGCCGGTGCCGGCAACGATCGGGCGGGTATCGTTTGTGCTTTGCCCGCTGGTGAGATCGCCGGTTCCTGGCGTCACGTTATCGGTGACGCTGACGATGATCGGGGCAACTGGCGCAACGGTATCAACCACCACGGTAAAGGCGGTGCCAGGGCTGACGTTGCCCGCGGCGTCCGTCGCGGTCACATTGAACGTGTGCGAACCGTTGCCCAGCGCGGTAGCGGGCGTAAAGGTCCAGGCACCTGAGCCATCGGCTTGTACGGTGCCCAGCAGCGTGGTGCCGTCAAAAATACTGACGGTACTGTTAGCTTCGGCGGTCCCGGCAAGCGTTGGTCGTGTGTCGTTGGTGCTTTGCCCATTGCTCAGCGTTCCGCTATTGGGGGCGACGTCATCGGTAACGGAGCTGATGACAGGAGCCGATGGCGACTGCGTATCTACCGTCAGGGAGAACGCGGCTGACGGGCCTTCGTTACCTGCTGCATCCGTCGCCGTGACGCTCAGATTATGCGGGCCGCTGCCTAACGGGTTATCCGGAGAGAGTGACCAGCTTCCGTCGGTGCCCACCACCACGCTGCCCACGGCGAGACTACCGTCATACAGCGTAACGGTAGAACCTGGCTCCGCCGTTCCCTGGAAGGTTGGCTGAGTATCATTGGTGCTTTGTCCGTTCGCCAGCACGCCGGTTGCCGGGCTGGTGTCGTCGGTGACGCTTTGAATCACCGGAACCCGTGGCGCGGTAGTATCGACGTTCACCGTCCAGGCAGCAGAAGGCGCGCTGACGTTACCCATCGCATCGGTGGCGGTGACGGTTATCGCGTGCGAGCCGGTGGCCAGCGTCGGCGCGGTGAAGCTCCAGCTACCGTTGGTGACCAGCGCGGTGCCGATTTTTACCCCATTGTCATAGACGGTAATCGTACTGCCTTCTTCGGCGCTGCCGCTAAAGTCGGGCGTGGTGTCGTTGGTGCTGCCGCCGTTGCTGATGACGCCCGTCTGCGGCTCGCTGTCATCCACCGCGCTGGCAATGGTTGGTGCCGCCGGTGGCGTGGTGTCCACCACCACCACAAACGCTTGCGACGCGAGGCTGGTATTTCCTGCCGCATCGGTGGCGGTGATGGTCAGATTGTGGCTGCCATCCCCCAGGCTGGTGGATGGAGTAAAGCTCCACGCGCCGTTAACCACCTGCACCTGGCCAAGGGGCGTATTGCCATCGTAAATTGTGATGGTTTCACCGTTGGTGCCGTTGCCGCTCAGAGTGGGGCGGGGATCGTTGGTCGTCTGCCCGCTGGTCAGCGTTCCCGTACCGGGAGCGACATCATCCGTCACGCTGCCAATCGCAGGTTGTGTCGGTGGGGTGAGATCAACAGTGATGTTCACCACGGCGGACGCTTTGCTGCTATCCCCGCTATCGACAACCTGGAAGGTGTGCGGGCCTTCGCCTAACTCGGCGGCGGATGTCCAGCTCCAGTTGCCGTTTCCGTCGACCTGAACGTTCGATGCGACAACGCCACCATCGACCAGAATGTTAACCGTCGAGTTCGGCGTGGAGAAACCGCGCAGTCCCGGCTGCGTGTCGTCGGTGGTTTGCCCACTCTTCAGGTCGCCCTGAACGCTACCCGTATCATCGACGATGGCGCTGATGACCGGCAGCCCGGTGCCGGAGCCGTTAAAATTAGTGGGATCGCTGTTGTTGCCCGCAGCATCCTCCGCCGTGGCGGTCAGCGAATTGAGACCCGTTTGCGCAGGCGTGACCTGAATCTGGAAGGTGCCGTCCGTCGCCACGCCGGATCCAATGACATTGCCGCCGGTGTCGCGGATAGTCACCGTGCTGCCGGTTTCCGCCGTACCGCTGACCGTTGCGCCATCGGCAGAGATTGTCACATCCTCCGGCGCTGCCGGTTTAGTCAGATCGACGTTTAGCGCGATGGAGGCAGAAGGTCCGCTGATGTTACCCGCCGGATCGGTGGCCGTTGCCGTCAGCGTGTAATTGCCTTCGGTGAGCGGTGAGTCCGGGACGATCGTCCAGTTTCCGTCGGAATCGACTTCGGCAGTGCCGATAACCGTGACTCCATTCGACAAGGTGATGGTGCTGCCGGGTTCGCCGGTGCCGCTAATGGGCAACTCGGGCTGATTGGTGACTGCCGGATTGCCTGGCGAGGTGATAAACGGCGCGTCGGGCACCTGGGTATCAATGGTGATGCCAATCGCATCCGATGGCTGACTGGTGTTGCCTGCGGCATCTTTTGCCGTCACGGTAAAGTTGTAGTTGCCTTCGACAAGGTCGCTGTCCGGAGTGAAACTCCAGACGCCATCAATGACCTCGGCGGTGCCAATCGGCACGCCGTTATTCAGAATGGTGACGATGCTGCCCGTTTCGCCCGTCCCACTCAGCGTCGGGGTGGCATCGTTGGTCTGTCCACCATCGTTCAACGGTCCGCCGTCATCGTTGACGGTCAGCGTTGGCGTGCCTGGAGCCTGAGTATCCACGCGCACGATGCGTTCCGGCGAGGTGCTGCTGTTACCGGCAGGATCGGTCGCGGTCACCCGGATGTTATGATCGCCCTGTGACAACGGGCCCGTCGGTTGAAAACTCCAGTTCCCGGAGTTGTCGATAACCAACGGCGACTGTTCAACACCGTCGAGGGTAATGGTAATGGTGTCGCCAGGCGTACCGCTTCCGCTCAGCAGCGGTCGCGTGTCATCGGTATACTGGCCGTTATCGAGTATGCCGGTCTGGCTGCCGACGTTGTCGGTGACGGTCAGGTTGGGCACGGCGGGTGGGGTGGTATCCACCAGAATGCCGATTGGTGCGGAGGGCTCGCTGACATTGCCCGCCGGATCGGTGCTGGTGAGGCTAAAGACATGGTCACCTTCATCGAGAGCATCCGACGTGTAGCGCCAGGTGCCGTCAGTTATCGTGACGGTGGTGACCAGAACGCCATTGTCGTAAATGCTGATGATATCGCCATCTGTTCCTGTGCCGCTCAGAACGGGCTGGGTTTCATTGGTCGCCTGGCCGTTGGTCAGTGGGGCATCAGCGCCATCCGTCAGCGTTAGCGTGGGGGCATCAGGCGCGGTGGTGTCCACCGTAATGGTTATGGGGATGGATTTATCGCTGGTGTTGCCCAGAGGATCGCTGGCGGTGACGCTCAGCGTGTGATCGCCTTCGCCCAGCGCGGGGCTCGGGGTAAAGCTCCAGCTACCGTTTTCATCGACCTCTGTCGTGCCAATGACCGCCGTTCCGTCATACACCGTGATGATATCTCCGGCGGTGCCGCTGCCGCTTAACACCGGCTGTGTTGCATCGGTTACGTCGTTATCCGCCAGTTCACCGACGTTGCTGCCGGTGTTATCCGTCAGGGTTACGAGCGGAATAGCCGGCGGTGTGGTATCGACCGTAATGGTGATGGGAGCAGACGGTGTGCTGGTATGGTTTGCGGTATCAGTCGCCGTGACGGTGAAGGTATGGTCGCCGTCGCCCAGCACCGGAGTGGTGAGCGTCCAGTTGCCGTTGTTGTCTACAGTGACCGTTCCCGCCAGCGGGATATTTCCGTCCCGAATGGTGATGGTTGCGCCGGGTTCACCGGTTCCGCTGAAGGTTAGCTGATTGTCATCGGTAAGTTGCCCGTCACCCAGATTGCCTTTCTGCGCGCCGATATCATCAACAATCGAACTGACGACCGGGGCATCCGGTGCGGTGATATCCGGCGCCACGACCTCGTACGGCAGGCTGGTATTGCTCGCGGCATCCGTGGCGGTGACGCTCAGCGTTTCACCGTTGGCCTGCGGCGGGTCAAGCGCGATCGCCAGCGTGCCGCTCTCCGGGACCGGACCGGATTGCGCCAGCGTATTACCGTTACTGTCTTTAATCGTAATCGTACTGCCAGGCTCGGCGGTGGCGGTCAGGACGGTGCCGTCCTGAGAAATGACCGCCGTGGGGGACTGCGGCGGTGTGGTATCCGGTGCGGTGACGTTGGCTGGCGTGCTGTTTTGATTCGCCGGATCGGTCACCGTGGCGGTAAGCGTTTCGCCGTTGGTTTGTGGCGTGTCCAGCGTAACGGTGAAATTCCCTTCGCCGTCGGTTTGACCATGGCCAATCGGGGTGCCGTCCGGATCGCGAATTGTCACCGTGCTGCCGGGTTCCGCTGTCCCCGTCACGGTGGTGCCATCATCCGAAACCTCCAGATTTCCGGCGGGCTGCGGCGGGGTGGTGTCCGGGGCGAGGGTGGTCGCCGGTGGACTGGTCAGATTCGCCGGATCCTTGACGATGGCGGTTAAAATTTCGCCATTGGTTTGCGGCGGGGCCAGCGTGACGGTAAATGAGCCGTCGGGTAGAACAAGTTCAGACCCCAGCGGGGTGTTGTCGCTACCGTAAATCGTCACCGTCGTGCCGGGTTCGGCGGTACCGGTCACCGTTGTCCCATCCTCAGATACATCCAGATTGCCTGCTGCCTGCGGGGGAGTGGTATCAGGCGCTGTTGCATTGGCGGGCGGACTGTTATTTCCCGCCTTATCCGTGGCGGTCGCGGTCAGAACCTCACCGTTTACCCGTGCCGGATTGAGCGGGAAGCTGAATTTTCCTTCACTATCGGCGGTCACGGTGCCGAGTGTGGTGCCGCTGGCATCTGTAATCGTGACTTTACTACCCGCCTCGGCGCTGCCGGTAAGCACGGTTCCGTTTTGCGAGACGAGCAGATCGTCGGGAACTGCCGGAGGGGTGGTATCCACGGTGACCGAGAATTCCACCGTGTTGCCGCTGACGCCGTCCTCTGTGGTCTGTGTGGCGGTGTAGTTGTGCAATCCTTCAGGCACACCGCTCAGCGCGAACGACCACGTGCCGTCGTCGGCGCTCGCCGTCCCGATAGCGATACCGTTTTCGTAAATGGTCACCTCCGCGCCAGGCAGCGCGGTCCCCGTGAGGGTGGGGGTGGTATCCTTCGTAAACTGACCGCTGCCTAACGTCACGGCGGTGGGTTGCGTATCATCAATGATGCCGATAATGACGGGGGCATCGGGGAAACCTGAGTCGGAACCGAAGAAGGACGCTTCGTCGCCTTCGTTGCCTGCGGCGTCAGAAATATCAGCATAGAGCTGCTCGGAATCGGTTTGTGCCGAGTTGAGGCGAACGGTAAACCGACCGGTGTCATCGACCTGAATGGAGGCAAGAATATGGTGTTGATTGTCGAAAATCGTGACGACGCAACCTGCTTCTGCGAGCCCGGATACCCAGAGTCCATCTTCAGAAACCGTTAGTCCGGAAACCTCATCCGGGGCAATGGTATCGACGGTAAAGGTGAAATCGCCGGAGACGGCGCTGGTGCTACCGTTTTCGTCTGTGGCGGTCGCGGTTAGCACATGTTCACCGTCAGAAAGGGGCGCGTCGGGTTGATAGTGCCAGTTACCCTGTCCATCGACGACGACGGTTCCCATTACCTGCCCGTTGTCATAGAGGGTGATGAGGGAGCCCGCGTCACCGGTACCAGAAATCATCGGCTGGCTGTCGTTGGTGGTCTGGTTCACCTGAATGGCGCCGGTGATGCCGGAAACGGCATCCACTGCGCCGGTAATCACGGGGGCAGGCGGTGGTGTGGGGTTTTCTCCTCCCGGAGGGTTCGTACCGTTATCGCCGCCGCCGTTGCCTCCGCCTCCGTTATTTCCGCCCCCCTCACCCGGTGTACCACCGTTACCGGAACCATCATCAGGATTGCCGTTGTCGTTATCATGATGGCTACTGCCGCCGCCACCCGAGGACGCTATTGCCGCGATCCCACCGGCGGCAACCGCCCCACCCAGCACCCACGGCCAGATAGCCCCACCTTCGTGAGATTCTCCGGCGGTGACAAGCAGATCGTCAATGGTTGAAATTTGTTCAAAGTGCAGGCCGCTTTCCGGATTTTCCACCCACCACAGTGCGCCGTGACTGTCTTCCAGCACCAGTTGGCTGGTTCCCTGGTCGTTCGCCACATAGAAATTTTTAACGGTCAGTTTTTCACCAGAAGTAAAGACGATCACCAGATCCTGATTCACGCGAGTCAGTTGGCTGATATCGCTACGCTCTGCGGATAATTTCACAATGGAAGGGGCATTAAGTGTGACTTCAGAGGCTTCAACATTGGTGGAAACGCCCGTCAACTTGGATATAACGGCGAGAAGACGCATATGTTCACTCCTGATGGCTTGCTCTGTGCATTAATTCTTTAAAATCACCGGGCAAGGAAAATGAGCAGACGAGCGATCCCGTTCATCAGGTCGATGAATTGTCGCCGGTGATTTCAATGTGAGTGTCACGCAGATGATGGTTTCTGTTGTGTTGAATAACCCTTTGTTTTTTGTGATTCACTGGTACTTTCGTATTAGATGATATAGTCAGAAAGCGCTCATCCTGCAACTTAACGCATATTTGTGATTTGTTTAGCGAGGGTGAAATATATGCTTTTTTACGCCATCTGGCGAAGCGTAGCAACCTGACATAACAAGAGGGGGTAACTTATCTTTCTGTGTTATAAGGTTTTCTTTGATTGATGTGAGCAGGGTTAATAATCGATTTCTTACACAAACTGTATTGTTATTTCTGAATGTTAAAACGTCAAAAAAAATTATTTGAAGTATTGGGTAATTGGGCTATGTCCATAATATGAAAATGGCTGAGGATATATTCTTGGCAGTGTTGATGTTTCAACAGAAATAGAAATAAAGGCGGGAGAATATATTTTTGGAGGTCCAATATGTCAATAATAATGACCCGTCCCAAATAGAGAGACAGGTCACACAGTAATGCGCTTAACGACCTGCATGTTTCATAATGCGCGCTTTATCCAGTTGCCATTCACGATCCTTCAGATCGGAACGCTTGTCGTGCTGTTTCTTACCCTTCGCCACGCCAATTTTGACTTTGCACCAGGCATTTTTCCAGTACAGAGAAAGGGCGACAACGGTGTAGCCTTCACGGTTCACGCGACCATACAGTGAGTCAAGTTCACGCTGATTCAGCAGCAGTTTACGGGTACGGGTGGGATCGCATACCACGTGCGTGGAGGCCACCGCCATTGGCGTAAAGTTAGCGCCGAACAGGTAAGCTTCACCGTCTTTCAGGATCACGTAGCTGTCGCCGATGTTGGCCTTACCGGCGCGCAGGGATTTCACTTCCCACCCTTGCAGGGCGAGTCCCGCTTCGAACTCTTCTTCGATAAAGTATTCGTGTCGCGCACGCTTGTTGAGCGCGATGGTGGCTGAGCCAGGTTTGTGTGCTTTTTTCTTCGTCATAGTGCCGCTCAGTATAGGTAATCTGGAATCGAAAAACACCCCATTTCATCCTTCGGGGGGCAAGGGGATATCTTAGCATGAACAAGGTTGTACCCTGTTGTGGGATAGCGTTTTTTTTACCTTGCGATAAATGATATTATTTGTTCGATTTTTGTTGATGGAAATAGCTATGCCGCAGATTAGTCGAACCGCGTTAGTCCCTTACAGTGCGGAACAGATGTATCAGTTAGTGAATGATGTTCAGTCCTATCCTCAGTTTTTACCGGGTTGCACCGGCAGCCGCGTTCTCGAGTCTACGCCAGGACAGATGACGGCTGCGGTGGATGTCTCTAAGGCGGGGATCAGTAAGACGTTCACCACGAGAAATCAGTTAACCAATAACCAGAGTATCCTGATGCAACTGGTCGACGGTCCGTTCAAAAAACTGATTGGCGGCTGGAAATTTACGCCGTTGAGTTCAGATGCCTGCCGTATTGAGTTTCATCTCGATTTTGAGTTTACCAACAAACTGATCGAGCTGGCGTTTGGTCGTATCTTCAAAGAGCTGGCATCCAATATGGTGCAGGCTTTCACGGTTCGTGCCAAAGAGGTCTACCGTGTCGCCTAAGATTGTCGTTGAGGTGGCCTACGCGCTGCCTGAGAAACAGTATCTGCAACGGGTGACGTTGCAGCCGGGGGCGACGGTCGAAGAGGCTATCCGCGCGTCGGGGTTACTGGAACTGCGTACGGACATCGATCTGACAAAAAGCAAAGTCGGTATCTACAGCCGTCCGGTCAAGTTGGCGGATGTGTTACAGGATGGCGACCGGGTTGAAATCTATCGTCCACTGATTGCCGATCCGAAAGAGTTGCGCAGACAGCGGGCAGAGAAATCGGCGAAAAAATAGCGGATAACAAAAAAGGTGCTCACAGAGCACCTTTTTTGTTATCAGAAGACAAGCTTATCGGTTGTCGGTCAACGCAGGCTTGTTATCGATATTGGTCAATACGCCGCTGCTGTTGAAGGTCAACGTCAGCGTTTGCTGCGTGACGCCTTCATGGCCCGGCTGTTGACGGAACACATAGAACCAGGTGTTGGTGCCAAACGGATCGGACATCATCGGCGTACCCAGCGCATAGGCAACCTGCTGTTGCGTCATGCCCACACGAATTTTGGATACATCGTTCGCAGTCAGATAGTTCCCCTGGTTGATATCAGGGCGGTAAACCACTCGCTCCAGAGTGGAACAGCCTGCGGTCAACATCAATAATACTGCTGCGGCAGCAGTCAGCGTTTTACAGCGCATAGTGATTTGATTCCTTTTCGGGCCCGAGCAGTACGTGGCTCATATGTAATATGCCGATGATAATAGACCTTTCACCACTTTAAAACCTTTTGCTTACGGGTCCGACGGCGTTTTTGTTGTCTACTCTGACCGTTGAGGTGCAAAAAAGTTTACGCCGCCAGCAGTTCTTTCGCATTTGCGAGGGTGTTTCGCGTCACTTCGCTGCCGCCCAGCAGGCGCGCTAACTCCTGCAACCGTGCGCGTTTGTCCAACGGTTGCATATGCGTTTCGGTCATTTCGCCGTCCGTCTCTTTGCTGACAAAAAAGTGCTGATGACCGCATCCCGCCACCTGCGGAAGGTGGGTAACGCACATCACCTGGGTCGATTCTCCGAGCTGACGCAGCAATTTTCCGACGACTGCGGCGGTTGGGCCGCTGATGCCAACATCGACTTCATCGAAAATTAGCGCCGGGGTTTCCATCTTACGTGCGGTAATCACCTGAATCGCGAGGGCAATACGCGACAGTTCTCCCCCGGAGGCCACTTTGGCAATCGGCTGCATCGGCTGACCTGGGTTGGTGGTCACTTTAAACTCGACGCGGTCCGCGCCGTCCTCGCTCAGATGATGCTCATCAAACGTGACGTCGATGGTGAAACGACCGTGCGGCATAGAGAGTGAGTGCATACTCTCGGTAATCAGGGTGCTCAGTTCTTGTGCATAATGCTGACGCTGCTCATGCAGCGCTTTCGCCGCCTCCAGCGCCTGCTGGCGATGTTTATTCACCGACAGGGTCAGGGTTTCCAGTGAGTCGGCCTGATCGTCAAGTTGCTGCTGTTCCTCCAGCAACGACTGATAATATTGCGGCAGCGCTTCCGGACTAACATGATGTTTACGGGCCAGTGAAATTTGCTTCGAGATGCGCTGTTCCAGTTCGAACAGCCGATTAGGATCTAAATCCAGTCGATCGCAATAGTGGCGCAATTCGTCGCTGGCTTCCGTTAATTGAATGGTCGCCTCTTCCAGCATATCGAGAATGCCTGAGAGTTTACCGTCCATACCGACCAGTTCACTGACCAGTTGCTTCGCAGTATACAGCTGACTTTGCAGGTTAACGTCTTCACCGTCCGCCATCAGCGATAGCGCATTCTGGCTGGTGGAGAGAAGTTGACCGCTGTTGGCCAGGCGTTTGTACTCTTCATCAATCAGCTCAAACTCACCCGCCTGCGGGTTAAATTCATTCAGCTCTTTAAGCTGATATTGCAGCAGTTCCGCACGGGCGGCGCGTTCCTGGCTCTGCTGCTGGTGGTGTGCTAAATCACGGCAGCTCTGGTGCCAGAGTTGGTAGCGCGCAGCCATATCCTGTACCAGCATGGATTCATTTGCGTAGCCATCGAGCAGGGATTTTTGATGTTCGGCTTTAGTCAGCAACTGATGCGCGTGCTGGCCGTGAATTTGAATGAGTCGTTGCCCCAGTTCGCGAAGCTGAGAGAGCGGAACCGCCGTTCCGTTGATAAAGCCACGGGAGCGCCCGTCGCTACTGATCACGCGGCGAAGTAAACACTCACGTCCTTCTTCAAGCTGGTTTTCTTCCAACCAGCGCTGGGCAGCAGGTGTGTCTTTCAGCGAAAAACGGGCGCACAGGTCGGCACGGCTGGCGCCAGCACGAACCATGTCGGCTTCAGCACGACCGCCGAGGCACAGGCCGAGCGCATCAATTGCAATGGATTTACCCGCCCCGGTTTCACCGGTGATGACGGTCATTCCACTCTGAAAATCGATCTCAAGTTCACGAACGATAGCAAAATTGCTGATGGTCAGTTGTGCTAACATAGCTGTTTTCCTGTATGAAAAACCATAACTGTAATTACATACAGTATAAACTGGTTTTTTATACAGTAAAGAGGTTGGCGTTAAATTAAAATAATTTTTTTGACCAGCCCAGTTTGGTGCTTAATGTATTGAAATAGCTGTAATCTTTTGGGTGGATCAGATTCAGGTGGTAATCACAGCGACGGATCAGCACATCTTCACCTTCCTGGATAGGCAGCGCGATCTGACTGTCGCAACTGATTTCGAGATCGTTACGGCGATGCGAGAAGCGTAGCCGAATGGTGCTGCTGCTGTTGATGACCAGCGGACGCGCCGAAAGGGTATGCGGAAACATCGGTACCAGTGTAATGGCGTCAAGCGACGGGGTCAGAATCGGCCCGCCGGCTGACAGGGAATAGGCGGTGGAACCGGTTGGCGTTGAGATAATCAGACCATCGGAACGCTGGGAGAAGGCAAAGCTTTCGTCAATATAGACTTCAAACTCAATCATGTGTGCAACCTTGCCGGGGTGCAGCACGACCTCGTTAATGGCGGTACTGATGCGCTTCTGACAGTCCTTCTGACAGACCTGCGCTTCCAGCAGAAAACGTTTTTCCGCGACGTAATGGCCTTCCAGCACGTCGGCGAGTTGTTGCTGTGCGTTATCGGGATCAAGGTCCGTCAGAAAGCCAAGATTGCCACGGTTGATGCCGATCACCTTGATGTCGTATCGTGCCAGGGTACGCGCTGCGCCGAGCATGTTGCCGTCGCCGCCGACGACGACCGCGAGGTCTGCCTGCTGACCAATCTCCGCCAGGGTGCCGATTTTCACATTCTTCAACTGCAACTCGTGAGCGATTTGCTGCTCGACAATGACCTCATACCCTTTAGTGCATAACCAGCGGTAGAGCATTTCATGTGTCGTGAGTGCCGTGGGGTGACGAGGATGCCCCACAATGCCAATACACTTGAAATGATTATTCATTTTTTCGAGGTCCTTGTGATGAAGATTGATGACAATGTGAGTGCTTCCCTTGAAACCCTGAATCTGATCCCCATAATAAGCGAAGTTAGCGAGATGAATGCGAAAAAAACGCGGAGAAATTCATGAGTAGTAAAGAACAGAAAACGCCTGAGGGGCAAGCCCCGGAAGAAATTATCATGGATCAGCATGAAGAAGTTGAGGCGGTTGAACCAGACGCTTCTGCTGAACAGGTGGATCCGCGCGATGAAAAAATTGCGAATCTGGAAGCGCAGCTTACTGAAGCTCAGACCCGTGAACGTGATGCGGTGCTGCGCATAAAAGCGGACATGGAAAACCTGCGTCGTCGTACCGAGCTGGACATTGAGAAGGCGCACAAGTTCGCGCTCGAGAAGTTCGTCAATGAACTGCTGCCGGTGATTGATAGCCTGGATCGCGCGCTGGAAGTGGCGGACAAAGCCAATCCGGATTTGAAGCCGATGGTGGAAGGGATCGAACTAACCCTGAAATCCATGCTGGATGTCGTGCGCAAATTTGGCGTTGAAGTGATCGCCGAGACGAACGTCGCGCTGGATCCGAACGTGCATCAGGCGATTGCGATGGTCGAGTCTGAAGACATCGCGCCGGGCAACGTGCTGGGTATCATGCAGAAAGGCTATACGCTGAACGGTCGTACGATCCGCGCGGCGATGGTCACCGTCGCGAAGGCGAAAGGTTAATATTTCGGCTATTTGTATTGCCGGATGGCGCTGACGCTTATCCGGCCTGTGGCCCGTTGGAATATCCGCGGGCCGTTGTCGTTACTCTGCGATGCTTTCCCGCAGCGGTTTAACGGGTAACACTTTGACCTGCTTAATCATATTCTCCTGGACGTCGAGAATATCGATATCGTATTGACCGATGCGCACGCGAGTGCCCGCAATCGGGATCTCTTCCAGCGCCTCCAGAATCACGCCATTTACCGTACGCGCGTCGTCTTCCGGTAGGTGCCAGTTAAACGCTTTATTAATTTCCCGCACGTTGGCGCTGCCATCGATGATCACCGAACCGTCATTTTGCGGCGTCACTTCTTCAGCAAGCGTAGGTGACATCGAGGTGGTAAAGTCGCCGACAATCTCTTCGAGAATATCTTCTACCGTGATCAGCCCCTGAATATCGCCATATTCATTGACGACCAGACCGACTTTCTTTTTATTGCGCTGAAATTTGATGAGCTGCGTGCTGAGCGGTGTACCCTCCGGGACGAAGTAAATCTCATCGGCGGCGCGCAGCATCGTCTCTTTGGTGAACTCTTTTTTTTCCGACATCAGCCGCCAGGCTTCGCGGACGCGCAGCATGCTGATGGCGTCGTCCAGCGAATCGCGGTACAGCACAATGCGTCCGTGCGGCGAGTGTGACAACTGACGCACGATAGACTTCCAGTCGTCATTGATATCAATACCGATGATTTCACTGCGCGGCACCATGATGTCATCCACGCTGACCTTTTCCAGATCGAGCACCGACAGCAGCATGTCCTGGTTACGCCGGGAGATTTGTGCGCGGGATTCATTCACGATGGTGCGCAGCTCATCCTTACTCAGCGAACCACTGATCACGATGTCGGTTTTAATGCCCATCATGCGCATCAGCAGTCGGGTGATGGTGTTGAGCAGCCAGACCAGCGGCATCATCAGAATCTGCAAAGGAGCCAGCAGGAAGCTGCTGGGATAGGCCACCTTTTCCGGATACAGCGCGGCAATGGTTTTCGGCAGGACCTCGGCAAATACCAGCACGACGAAGGTCAACACGCCGGTGGCGATGGCAACACCTGCATCGCCATACAGACGCATACCGACAATAGTGCCGAGCGCCGAGGCGAGGATATTGACGAGATTATTGCCAATCAGCACCAGGCTTATCAGGCGATCGGGTTTACGCAGTAGCTTTTCAACGCGCTTTGCCGGACGATTCCCCTGTTTAGCCAGGTGGCGTAAGCGGTAGCGATTCAGGGTCATCATCCCGGTTTCGGAACCGGAAAAATAGGCGGAGATGACCACCATGACGATCAGTGTGACGATCAGCGTGGTGGTGGAGATGTGTTCCAGGGGGCGCCTCCTTTAAGGCTTAGCTGACAAACTGCTGCAATATCCGGCTACCGAAATAGGCCAACGTCAGGATCCCAGCGCCCGCGACGTTAAACCACACGACACGACGACCGCGCCAGCCTTCATGATAATGCCCCCACAACAGAACAATATAGACAAACCATGCGATGATAGAGAGAACCGCTTTGTCGATATTTTCCATGCTGAACAGATTGTGCATGTAAAACAGGCCGGTACACAGGGTGAGCGTCAACAGGACTACGCCAATCTGCGTAATGTGGAACATCTTGCGCTCAATGCTCATCAGCGGCGGCATTTCATTATTGAACGCCAGCTTTTTGTTTTTAAGCTGATAGTCGATCCAGGCCAGTTGCAGCGCGTACAGCGCGGCGATAATGAGCGTTGCATAGGAAAACAGCGACAGCCCGATGTGGATCATCATCCCCGGCGTGGCTTCGAGATGGGTAATGAATTCGTTTGGCATGAAGGTCGCGAAGGCCAGATTGATCAGCGCGAAGGTATACACTACCGGCAGCAACAGCCAGCCACGGTTGCGTGAGGCGACAATCGTCATCACCGTACAGATCATCAGGCTAACCAGCGAGCCGACGTTCAGCAGGCTCAGGTTTTGTCCGCTGTCGCCACCCGGCAGAATGCGGGCTTCAAGTGCGATGGCGTGACACACCAGCGCGACAACCGCAGAAAGAATGGCCATACGCCGCCAACCGCTGTTTTTTTGCAGCAGTGCGGGGACGATCAGCGCGAGGCTGACGGAGTAGGCGACAAGGGCGAGCAGAGCAAAAACGGGCATAGTGGTGTCGACAGTTGGCCAGTGAGAAAGAGAAGCAGTATAGCGTTACGTGACCGCGGCTCCAACCGTTGCATAACAACAAAGACGGCTTCATGTTATACTGCGGCAAATTTATATACATGTGTCGCTTAAGCGACCAACCGTTTCCACCCCAGGCGAGAGACAATGTTTGATAATTTAACCGATCGTTTGTCGCGCACGCTGCGCAACATCAGTGGCCGTGGACGCCTTACTGAAGACAACGTTAAAGAGACGCTGCGCGAAGTGCGCATGGCGCTGCTGGAGGCTGACGTTGCGCTGCCGGTAGTGCGAGAGTTTATCAATCGCGTAAAAGAGAAAGCGGTTGGACATGAAGTCAACAAGAGCCTGACGCCAGGACAGGAGTTCGTCAAGATTGTCCGTAACGAACTCGTGGCGGCGATGGGTGAAGAGAACCAAAGTCTGAATCTGGCTGCGCAGCCGCCGGCCGTGGTGCTGATGGCGGGTCTGCAGGGTGCCGGTAAAACGACCAGCGTCGGTAAGCTGGGTAAATTCCTGCGCGAAAAGCACAAGAAGAAAGTGCTGGTGGTCTCTGCCGACGTGTATCGCCCGGCGGCGATCAAACAGCTGGAGACGCTGGCAGAGCAGGTCGGCGTTGATTTCTTCCCGTCGGATGTCGGTCAGAAGCCGGTCGATATCGTTAACGCGGCGTTGAAAGAAGCCAAACTCAAATTCTACGACGTGCTGCTGGTGGATACCGCCGGTCGTCTGCACGTTGACGAAGCGATGATGGACGAAATCAAACAGGTTCATGCTTCTATCAATCCGGTAGAAACCCTGTTTGTGGTTGACGCGATGACCGGTCAGGATGCGGCGAATACCGCGAAGGCGTTCAACGAAGCGCTGCCGCTGACCGGCGTGGTGCTGACCAAAGTTGACGGTGACGCCCGTGGCGGTGCCGCGCTCTCTATTCGCCACATCACCGGCAAGCCGATCAAATTCCTCGGCGTTGGCGAGAAAAACGAGGCGCTGGAGCCGTTCCATCCGGACCGTATCGCGTCACGTATTCTCGGCATGGGCGACGTGCTGTCGCTGATCGAAGATATCGAAAGTAAAGTTGACCGCGCGCAGGCTGAGAAGCTGGCGACTAAACTGAAAAAGGGCGATGGTTTCGACCTGACCGATTTCCTGGAACAGTTGCGGCAGATGAAAAACATGGGCGGCATGGCGAGCCTGATGGGCAAGCTGCCGGGCATGGGCCAGATCCCGGACAACGTGAAGTCACAGATGGATGACAAAGTGCTGGTGCGCATGGAGGCGATCATCAACTCGATGACGCTGAAAGAGCGCGCGAAGCCAGAAATCATCAAAGGGTCCCGTAAACGCCGTATCGCGCAGGGTTGCGGTATGCAGGTGCAGGACGTTAACCGCCTTCTGAAACAGTTCGATGACATGCAGCGCATGATGAAGAAGATGAAGAAGGGCGGGATGGCTAAGATGATGAGAAGTATGAAAGGGATGATGCCTCCCGGATTCCCCGGTCGTTAATCTTTATAGGCCTGGCTTATTTGCCATTTCGGCACCGGGGTGTGCTCGCCATCCTCACGTACTGCGTGTACGCTCCGGTGGCTGCGCGCACGCCGGCACCGAACTGGCTGCACCGCCGACGGCCTTCTGCGACAGAGTTTTTAACTGCTGATTGCAATTTCCCCAGAAATCAGTAAAATTTTCGGGCTTTTAATATGACACCCGGGCTCCGTTCCTCGATGGGGCCCGGTTGTTTTATTCACACAAGAGGATGTTATGGTAACTATTCGTTTAGCTCGTCACGGCGCTAAAAAGCGTCCGTTCTACCAGGTTGTTGTTACTGACAGCCGTAACGCACGTAACGGTCGCTTCATTGAGCGCGTTGGCTTCTTTAACCCAATCGCTAGCGAAAAAGAAGAAGGCACTCGCCTGGATCTGGATCGCATCGCTCACTGGGTTGGCCAGGGCGCGACCATTTCTGATCGCGTCGCTACGCTGATCAAAGAAGTAAGCAAAGCAGCTTAATCTGTCACGGTGGTCATGATGAGCAAGCAACTCACTGCGCAAGCACCCGTGGACCCAATTGTCTTAGGGAAAATGGGATCGTCTTACGGTATTCGTGGTTGGCTCAGAGTGTTTTCTTCCACTGAAGACGCCGAAAGCATTTTTGACTATCAGCCCTGGTTTATCCAGAAGGCGGGTCAGTGGCAGCAAGTACAGCTGGAAAGCTGGAAGCACCACAATCAGGATCTGATCATCAAGCTGAAAGGCATTGAAGATCGGGATGCTGCGAATCTACTGACCAATTGCGAAATTGTCGTGGATTCTACGCAACTGCCAAAACTGGAAGAGGGTGACTACTACTGGAAAGACCTGATGGGCTGCCAGGTAGTGACTACAGAAGGTTACGATCTCGGGAAAGTCGTCGACATGATGGAAACCGGATCGAATGACGTCATCGTCATTAAGGCAAACCTGAAAGATGCGTTTGGTATCAAGGAACGCCTCGTGCCGTTCCTCGATGGGCAGGTTATCAAGAAAGTCGATCTCACTACGCGGACTATCGAAGTAGATTGGGATCCTGGTTTTTAAACCACCGGATAAGCGGTAAATGACGGCGTGATGGGGATTGGCTTGTGTTTATAGGTATCGTTAGCCTGTTTCCAGAAATGTTTCGTGCAATTACCGATTACGGGGTAACTGGCCGGGCTGTTAAAAATGGCCTGCTGAACATCCAGAGCTGGAGTCCTCGTGACTTCGCGCATGACCGGCACCGTACCGTGGACTCACGTCCTTACGGCGGCGGACCGGGGATGTTAATGATGGTACAACCCTTACGGGATGCCATTCATGCAGCAAAAAGCGCGGCGGGTGAAGGCGCTAAGGTGATTTATCTGTCACCTCAGGGACGCAAGCTTGATCAAGCGGGCGTCAGCGAACTGGCCACGAATCAAAAGCTGATTCTGGTATGTGGTCGCTACGAAGGCATAGATGAGCGTGTGATCCAAACCGAAATTGACGAAGAATGGTCAATCGGCGATTACGTTCTCAGTGGTGGAGAGTTACCAGCAATGGTACTGATTGACTCCGTTTCCCGGTTTATCCCGGGGGTTCTGGGTCATGAAGCATCGGCAACGGAAGATTCCTTTGTGGATGGATTGCTGGACTGCCCGCACTATACCCGACCTGAAGTGTTAGAAGAGATGGACGTCCCGGCAGTGTTACTGTCAGGAAACCATGCTGAGATACGTCGCTGGCGTTTGAAACAGTCGCTGGGCCGCACCTGGCTTAGAAGACCTGAACTTCTGGAAAACCTGGCTCTGACTGAAGAGCAAGCAAGGTTGCTGGCGGAGTTCAAAACGGAACACGCGCAACAGCAACATAAACATGATGGGATGGCGTAAGCCCCCGATTATCAGTTTACCCAGGATAAGAGATTAAATTATGAGCAACATTATTAAGCAAATTGAACAAGAGCAGATGAAGCAGGACGTACCTTCCTTCCGTCCGGGTGATACCGTGGAAGTGAAAGTATGGGTTGTTGAAGGTTCCAAAAAACGTCTGCAGGCATTCGAGGGCGTGGTTATCGCTATTCGTAACCGCGGTCTGCACTCTGCATTCACTGTTCGTAAAATTTCCAACGGCGAAGGCGTTGAGCGTGTCTTCCAGACTCACTCTCCGGTTGTTGACAGCATTACTGTCAAACGTCGTGGTGCCGTTCGTAAAGCTAAACTGTACTACCTGCGTGAGCGTACTGGTAAGGCTGCTCGTATCAAAGAGCGTCTTAACTAAGATATCGCTCAGGCGACATCCTGTTAGAGGGGCTGGCCAGTTGGCTGGCCCTTTTTTTATCTCCGTAATACTCACGACGTTAACCTTCGGTTCATAAATCATTTACAATGCTCTTCGTTTGCAGCGAGTGGGGCAGGTGTTATGGGTAAAATTCGTCAGTCAGGTTTTCAGCAGCGTGCGGCATGTCTCGCGCTGTTGGCGATCCTGCTGATTGTTATTGCCCCGCTGATCTCCGTGGCGCTGCAAAAGGACCCGATGAGTGCGATGCCGGGTATGCATCATGAGATGAATTCGATGACAAAGCACGCCGGGCATCACGGTGATTCTCCTCCCGTCCCGATGCCCGTCGATCACGGCGAAGCCTGTGGTTACTGCGTGTTACTGGCTCACGTTCCCGGGCTTATCCTGGCTCTGGTTATTCTGCTCTGCGGCGTCCTGCTCAGAGTGCCATGCAACCCCATTCGTCCGACGGTTCAACACTGGCACTTCTTCCCCTGGCTGTATCCGGATACTCGCGCGCCGCCGCGCAGGTCTGCGCTTTCCTGTTTCTGAAAATAAGATTGTGCGCATAAGCGTCACGACACTCTTTTGCTTTTTCTGAGGAAAAGTATGACAACCTGCACACCGCGCGCGGCATGGATAACCCTGCTGCGGCGCCTTCATTTCTATATCGGCCTGTTTGTCGGGCCATTTATCTTTGCTGCCGCGCTGACCGGTACGCTGTATGTGGCGACGCCGCAGCTGGAAGAGGCTATTTACGCTCAGGCACTTAACGGGACGATGCAGGGAGAGCCGCAATCGCTGGCGGCACAGGTGGCTATCGCTCAGCAGGTGACCGGTGGGCACCTGCGCTTGCACGCCGTTCGCCCTGGACTGGAACCTGGCGATACAACGCGAGTCATGTTTGCCGATCCTGCACTGGCGGCCTCTGAACACCGGGCTATTTTTATCGATCCAGTGACCCTGGCCATCAAAGGCGATATGCCGGTGTACGGCACCAGCGGCATTCTGCCTCTGCGTCAGTGGATTGATTATGCCCACCGTTCGCTACTGTTGGGGGAGGTCGGGCGCATTTACAGTGAACTGGCGGCATCCTGGATGTGGGTGGCGGCGCTGGGCGGTATCGCACTCTGGTGGTTTACGCGCCCCCGTCGTCGGCTGAACAATCCGGTACAAAACCACCGGCGACTGCACGTTACGCTGGGCTGGCTGTTGTTAGCCGGAATGCTGTTATTTTCGGCAACCGGACTGACCTGGTCACAGTGGGCAGGCGGCAACGTGGATAAAATGCGCGCGGCGTTTGGCTGGCTGACACCACAGCTTAACGCTCAACTCCACGGACCTCGCCAGCTTCATGATGAGCATGCAGACCATCATGGCGGCATGGTGATGCCTGAGACCCGCGTGGATATCCGTCAGTTCGATGCCGTATTACAGACCGCGCAGCAAGCAGGACTGAATGCACTCCGGCTGGAAATCCGCCCGCCGAAGGATGCGCAGCACGGCTGGACGGTGACAGAGATCGATCGCCGTTGGCCTACTCAGGTTGACGCCATTGCTGTCGATCCGGCAACACGGCAGGTGACTGACCGTACGCGGTTTGCCGACTTCCCACTAATGGCGAAGTTGACGCGTTGGGGCGTCGATTTTCATATGGGTATTCTGCTGGGATTGCCGAACCAACTGTTGCTGATCGGTTTTGGCGCCGGGCTATGCCTGATGATAGTGATTGGCTATCGACTGTGGTGGAGCCGCCGCCCTGCGAGCCCATCAGTCAGTCCGGCACAGACGCTGGTTCATTGCTGGCTTATGTTGAGCGTGCGGGGACGTGTTAGCGTCGTGCTGTTGGCGATTGCGCTCGGACTGGCAATGCCGGTGCTGGGGGGAAGTCTGCTGCTGTTCATGCTGATCGACTGGCTGCGCTGGGTTCATGCGTCACGTACGGTGTTCACGCAGTCAGTCGACTGAGGATTAAGGCGTGCTGATGACCACGGCGACGCGGCGGTTTTCAGCGCGACCTTTCGCAGACTGGTTGCTGGCGATCGGATATTTTTTCCCTAATCCCTGGGTGGTCAGATTGGTGCGCGGGATCTTCGCGCCCTCTGACCAAGCATCAGCCACGACATTGGCGCGCTTGAGCGATAAGGCTTCATTGTAGCTGTCCTCACCGTAGTTATCGGTGTGCCCATCCATACGAGCATGGTTCAGACCCACTGAGGCCAGACGAGCGGCCATCGACTCGATCTGCTGCTGGCTTTCCGCTCGTAGCTTGTAGTCATTCTTATCAAACAAAATGGTGTCGGAAAGCCCCAGGGACCAGTCGCCCGCCGATTCCGTAAATCCGTACGATTGCATGGCCGCTACCTGTTCAGGGGTGAATTTCCCCTGTGGAGCCTGACAGCCTGCCAGCAGTAGCGCGGCAAGAATGAGTGGAGATAAAAGACGCTTAAGCATGTGTGCATTCCTTTTTTATTTAATCGAGCGCTCGGTGCGCTGATGTTTAGCCTGATACATATTGCGATCGGCCAGTTCTTGTAATTTCTCGGCGGAAGCGTGCTCCCAGGTCAGCGCGTAACCCATGCTCAGCGTCATACTGACTAAATGCCCGTTATGCAGGTCAAAAGGACGAGTAAACTCTTGTGACAGCGCAGCGCTGATTCGCTGGACTTCGTAGTCTGAATGTACGCCGTAAAGCACGACGGCAAACTCATCTCCGCCGAGGCGATAGGGGATATGGCGGTTGCCACCAAATTCGGCCAGTCGTCTGGCGACTTCAATCAGGACGCGATCGCCTGCGGCATGCCCCCAGGTATCATTCACGAATTTGAAGTTATCGCCATCGAGAAATAAGAGCGCAGAGCTGCTACGGGCGGAATTGTCGTTCATCAGGGCGCTGATACTGCTACGAAAAGCCGCACGGTTTGCCAGACCCGTCAGCGGATCGTGCAGTGCCGTTCGCAGTAATTGCGCATTTTTGGCCTGCAAGCGTAGTTGCCACTCTTCCATTTCATCCAGCAGGCTGTTGAAGTCCTGGGCAAAATTGTGGAACTCTTCAATCCGCTCTTCAGAGACGCGGCGGGAGAAATTGCGGTTGGTACGCACATCGTGCACCACGTCGGTGATATTTTGCAGCGCCTCAACCACGCCGCGGTGCAGATGTCGCGTCAGCAAAATGGCGATACTGGAGGCCAGCAGAATTGACCCGGTGAGCACGGCCAGTGAAAGCCAGATGAAGTGGCTGATTAAACTGTCACGCGCGGTAAGTCGAACTTCACCGATAATCTCTCCGCTGTGCCAGACAGGCTGGGCGACAGGGAAGGGAAAGAGCCAGTGGCTGATAAAATCACCCAACTTATCGTCGTTCTCCTGCGCGTTATAGCGCCAGGAGGCAATGACATTCTGATTATTGTCGCGCACTTCTGCGGCGGAAAATTGCCCCTGCTGGCCAAGTGCGGCCAGCGTTTCTGCGGCGGCGGCATCATCGGTAAATACCAGTGCGGCTTCCAGACTGTGGGTCATTGTCGCCGCAGTGAGCTCGAGGTTTTTTTGCGCATACTGTTTTAACGTCAGTACCGAGGCAACACACAGCAGCAGCCAGATCAGCGTCATGGTCACGATCACGCTGGTGATGTTGATGCGTCGCAACGCTCGCTTAAACGTTGGACGAGTAGTAGGGGAATGATCCTTATCCATGCTTTTTATTCCGTGCGAGCATCAATACATCCGGATTGACTCTTATGCCACTACGCGACAAAGAATCCAGATTAACGGCGAATCTGACATCATTATTGTTAATAATCAGACAAAAGGCGCTACCAATAATGCATTCGGTATTCTGTTCTGCAATTAATAACAACGCCTTAGACGGATATTTATTTGTTAATTCAACCTGAGCAGTGGGAGATTCACTGCCGAAATAAACACCATCACAGCGAGCAGCTAATGCTTCTTGTTCGGTGTTAATAATGACGGGTTGATAAGGCAGTGACGTATCACTGCTGTCCCCCAATACGCTGGCGAACCGGGAAGACGAGAAAATGCACAGTCTGGGCGGCCCTGAGAGGGCAGGCCAGCGCGTATAGCTGACAATGCCAGAGACCATTGCGCGAACGTTTTTTGCCGCATCAGGGATGTCCTGAGCACAAACTGGCGATCCTGCCAGTAAAAGCATTAACAGCATCAGGCGTCGGTGAGAAGCGAACATAACGGTTTCCTCACCAGCATCTTTTATCAGTCATCAAAATACATCCATGTCTTGTTTAAAGCAAAATAGCATTATTTTTGCGGAGCGTCATTATAGCTTATGAATTAACGTATAAGCCTTAAGCTAAATCTGACTAAATATTAATTCAGACGCGTTGAGTTGGCATTTTCATCAGCACCTTGTTGCCATGCTTTACGCAACTGGCTGGCATTTTCTACCGTATCGCAACTGGCAGGGAAAGTTTTCCCCGTCACGCCTCTGGCGTAGGCAAAATTTTGCTGGCAGGTTTTACGTTGACCTTCTGCATAGCCTTTGAGGTATTGCGGACGATCCACTTCCGGATCGTTAAAGGTATCGGCCAGCGTTTCATTATCTTTAACGGCAATGCCGGAAATCGCATCTTCGATGCCGGCATCATACCAGTTGGTACTGGTCCATGTTGGCGCGTGGGTGTAAGGATCTATCTGACAACCGCTGAGCAGAAAAATGACTGCGATACCGACTATTCTCGTCATTGCCCGTTCTCCTGTTTTTTCAAAGCATAGCGGATCGCGTAATAAACACATGTAAATTATTCTGTACGAAAACAAAGGCGTTAAATCGAACAAATATCACTATTGTAACGTAATGTTTACGTATTTTGGATTGATATCTTTACTCGTTGTGTTATCGTTACGTCATCCTCTCTGAGGAAAACTATCGCAAACGAGCTAAAACAGGATCGCCATCATGCAAAAAGACGCGCTGAACAACGTACATATTACCGACGAACAGGTTCTGATGACCCCGGAACAACTTAAAGCGGAATTCCCGCTGAGCCTGGCGCAAGAGGCGCAAATCGGCCAGTCGCGCAAAACCATTTCTGACATCATTGCCGGTCGCGATCCGCGCCTGCTGGTGGTGTGTGGACCGTGTTCCATTCACGATCCTGAAACGGCCCTGGAATATGCTCGTCGATTTAAAGCCCTTGCCGCAGAGGTCAGCGATAGCCTCTATCTGGTGATGCGCGTCTATTTTGAAAAACCCCGTACCACCGTTGGCTGGAAAGGGTTAATTAACGATCCTCATATGGATGGCTCCTTTGACGTTGAAGCGGGTCTGAAAATTGCGCGTCAACTGCTGCTTGAACTGGTCGACATGGGGCTACCGCTGGCGACGGAAGCGCTGGATCCGAACAGCCCACAGTACCTGGGCGATCTGTTTAGCTGGTCGGCGATTGGCGCACGCACCACAGAATCTCAAACGCACCGTGAAATGGCGTCGGGTCTGTCGATGCCGGTGGGTTTCAAAAACGGCACCGACGGCAGCCTGGCGACGGCGATCAACGCCATGCGCGCTGCGGCGCAGTCGCACCGTTTTGTCGGTATTAACCAGGCCGGACAGGTTGCGCTACTGCAAACCCAGGGTAACCCGGACGGGCATGTGATCCTGCGCGGTGGGAAAGCGCCTAACTACAGCCCGGCAGACGTCGCGCAGTGCGAAAAAGAGATGGAGCAGGCGGGACTGCGGCCGTCACTGATGGTAGATTGCAGTCATGGTAACTCCAATAAAGATTACCGTCGTCAGCCTGCCGTGGCAGAGTCGGTGGTTGCACAAATTAAAGATGGCAACCGCTCAATCATCGGTCTGATGATTGAAAGTAACATTCACGAAGGCAACCAGTCCTCCGAGCAACCGCGCAGCGAAATGAAGTACGGCGTGTCCGTTACCGATGCCTGCATCAGTTGGGAAATGACGGACGCGTTGCTGCGTGAAATAAACAAAGACTTGAACGGCCAGTTGGCGGCGCGCCAGGCTTAAGAGGTTCGTTATGGTTGCTGAGTTGACCGCATTACGCGATCAAATTGATGAAGTGGACAAGGCGCTGCTGGATTTGCTGGCGCGCCGTCTGGAACTGGTGGCTGAGGTCGGTGAAGTCAAAAGCCGCTTTGGCCTGCCGATTTACGTACCAGAGCGCGAAGCCTCGATGCTGGCGTCGCGTCGTGCAGAAGCAGAAGCGCTCGGCGTACCGCCCGATCTGATTGAAGACGTGTTGCGCCGGGTGATGCGTGAGTCCTATTCCAGCGAGAACGATAAAGGGTTTAAGACGCTGTGTCCTTCTCTGCGCCCGGTGGTCATTGTCGGCGGGGGCGGGCAGATGGGACGGTTGTTCGAGAAAATGCTCACCCTGTCGGGTTATCAGGTGCGGATCCTTGAACAGCATGACTGGGATCGCGCGCAGGAGATCGTCGCGGATGCCGGTATGGTGATCGTCAGCGTCCCGATCCATCTGACGGAATCGGTGATCGGCAAGTTACCGCCTTTGCCGGCTGACTGTATTCTGGTCGATCTGGCGTCGGTGAAAAATGGTCCCTTACAGGCGATGCTGGCGGCGCACGACGGCCCTGTGCTCGGTCTGCACCCGATGTTCGGTCCGGACAGCGGTAGCCTGGCAAAGCAGGTGGTGGTCTGGTGCGACGGGCGCAATCCGGAAGCCTATCAGTGGTTCCTGGAGCAGATTCAGGTCTGGGGCGCACGACTGCACCGCATCAGCGCCGTCGAGCACGATCAGAACATGGCGTTCATTCAGGCGCTGCGCCACTTTGCGACCTTTGCCTATGGCCTGCATCTGGCGGAAGAAAACGTGCAGCTTGAACAACTGTTGGCACTTTCTTCTCCGATTTATCGTCTTGAACTGGCGATGGTGGGGCGACTGTTTGCCCAGGACCCGCAGCTTTACGCCGATATCATCATGTCCTCGGAGAGCAATCTGGCGCTGATTAAGCGTTACTATAAGCGTTTTGGCGAAGCGATTAGCCTGCTGGAGCAGGGGGATAAACAAGCATTTATCGACAGCTTCCGCAAAGTGGAGCACTGGTTCGGTGACTATGCGAAGCGCTTCCAGAGCGAAAGTCGTACGCTATTACGCCAGGCGAATGACAGTCGACAGTAATGGCAGGATGATGCCGGATGGCGGCTTCGCCTTATCCGGCCTACAAAAGTCGCATGAATTGTAGGCCGGATAAGCGTAGCGCCATCCGGAAAATTAAGATTGTCAGCTCGGATCCACCGGCACCACGTTCTCACTGGGATAGCAGCCCAGCACCTTCATGGAGCGAGTAATTTCGCCCAACTCTTTAAGCGCTTTTTGCATCTGCGGGGATTCCAGGTTGGCCTGGATGTCGAGATAAAACATCTCTTCCCAGGGATTGCCGTGTATGGGGCGGGATTCCAGTTTGGTCATGATCAGATTGTGATTACGCATCACCAGCAGCGCTTCCACCAGAGCACCCGCCTGTTGTCCTGTCGCCATCAGCAGTGTGGTTTTCGCTGGTACCTGGTCGGAGACGTTGATCGCTTTACGTGCCAGCACGATGAAGCGAGTGATGTTCTGCGTCTGGTTCGCTTCGATACGTTCCAGAACCTGTAAACCATGCAGCACGCCACCCGCTTCGCTTCCGAGTGCGGCAACGCGTGGAGAGTTCGCCTGAGCGACCTTTTCCATCGCGGCGGACGTGCTTTCGGTGTACTCAATTTTCCAGTGCGGGTAACGACTGAGAAACTTGCTGCACTGCTGGAACGGCTGCGGATGGCTGTACACCGTTTCGATGGTGTCCAGGTCTGTTGTTCCGCAAACCAGCACGCAGTGGTCGATAGCGATCGTCATCTCGCCCACAATTGACAGCGTCGTGTGTTGCAGCAGATCGTACACATCGTTAATTCCACCGGAGCTGGTGTTTTCAATTGGCACGACCGCGTAGTCGGCCTGGCCGGTTTCGACCTGATTAAAAATATCAGCGAACTTTGCACAGCCGCTTTCAATAAACTGTTCAAAGTGACGTGCAGCATACTGACGAGCCGCGAGATGTGAGTAAGAGCCTTTTGGCCCCAGGAACGCCACGCGCGCGGAATGCGGGTTGGTTTTATTCAGATGTTGCTGGAGCAGCGCCTGCTGGGTGAGAACGGAATCTTCGATGATGAGCTGAAAAAGGCGGGTGATGTAGTGGGCATCAAGATGATGCGCTTTGCCAAGTGTAATCAGCCTGTCCAGCAGATCGCGCTCGCGGTCAATATCCCGTACCGGGCGATGGGATTCGAGCTTGGCTTTACCGACTTCAACCGCCAGCTCACGTCGCTCGGCCAGTAACGCCAGCAATTTTGCATCCAGCGTGCTGATTTTATCGCGCAGCGCCAGTAATGGGTTTTCCGATGTCATAGTGTTGCCTTTATTGTTATCAATAAAAAAGGCCCCCCGGTGTGGGAGGCCTTATTGTTCGTCTTCGCATTCTTTTTCACACGACGAAAGCCTCCCATTCAGGGGAAGGTAAAAAAGAATGCGAAGAAGAACGGGGTGAGTTTCATATCAGTTTCCTTAAGCGATGTGAGTAAAGTACCCGTACTGTTTTCACCCTGTCAACAAAAAACGCGCCCGAAGGCGCGTTGGCGATACACTCAATGTAAGGGACTACTCTTCTTCTGCTTCGACGAAGTTGGCGTCTTTTACTGAAGTTGTTGCACGACGGGCTTCGCCTTTGTGCTGCACTTTATTGAGCTGCCGTTCCAGCTTGTTGATCAAATCGTTAATAGCGGTGTACATATCTTCGTGTTTTGCGCTGGCGACCAGATGTCCGTTCGGTGTATTGATGGTGGCATCAGCAACGAAACCCTTTGGCTCCTTGGACAGAATGATATGCGGATTAATAAGATGGGTTTGCCATTTATCCAGCTTGGCGAGACGGTCTGCGACATGTTGGCGAATTGCCGGAGTAATTTCCATTTGTTTACTGGTAATGTTCATTGTCATAAATTTTACCTCTTGTCTTTCCCGTCTTGGTGATCCCAGCATACCGTTCCTAATGTCAAAATGTGTGACTTTAATCACATTATTTTGTCACTTTTTGTCAAGGGAACCTTTTTGTGAGTTATCGCAGGAAGAGGTGATTTTTCACTTGAGGAAAGCCAGAAAGCAGGCCATATTTGATGGGTTGCGTCATGCAAAAGTCATCAGCGTCATGACGCGAAACGGATAAAAAAACGGCAGCCCTTGGGCTGCCGTTTTTGCATATGAAAATCGATCAGGTGTTGCTGCTATTGGCGGCGATAATTTTCGCCACTTTGTCAGCCTGCGTCGTCATCTGCATTTCGCGATAGGCATTTTCCATTAGCGGCAGGGCGTCACGCGTGGCCTGCGTATCCGGGAAATCGCGCAGCATACCTTCTACACGGTTAACCACGGCAACCCATGCGCCGCGCTTGGTGTAGTAATCCGCAACGGAGTACTCATACTTCGCCAGGCGATCTTTCAGGAACACCAGACGTTTGGTGGCGTCGGTGGTGTACTGGCTGTTCGGATAACCGCGGACCAGTTTCGAAAAGTCATTGAACGCAGCTCGCGCATGCTGCGGATCGCGGTCGCTACGATCGACACCAAAGAATCCTTGTAATGCGCTGTCATCTAACGCCATATTGGTCAGACCACGCATATACATGACATAATCAATGTTAGGATGCGTCGGGTTCAGGCGGATAAAGCGATCGATAGCAGCCTGAGCAAGCGGCAGATCGGCGTTTTTGTAGTAGGCATAGATGAGATCTAACTGCACCTGCTGAGAATAGGGACCAAATGGATAGCGGTTATCCAACGCTTCCAATTGCGTTATTGCCTGTTTCCAGTTACCGTCCTGCAGCTTTTGCTGAGCAGTCGCGTAGATTTCATTAGGCGGATTATCGGGCACCTCTTCCTTTGAACCAGAGCAACCCGCCAAAAACAGGCTCAACGTGGCTGCTGCCACCAGATATTTCATGCGCGTCATGACGTTTTGACTTTCCTCAAAATGTTTACGGGAGATTCTCTGTTCCTGCTCCCGGTTAAGACCAGCTACAATAGCACACTATATTAAACGGCAAAGCCGTAAAACCCAACGATAAACGAAGAAGCTGTATATGGCACAACGAGTACAACTCACCGCAACAGTATCCGAAAATCAACTCGGTCAACGCTTAGATCAAGCTTTGGCCGAAATGTTCCCTGATTATTCGCGATCGCGCATAAAAGATTGGATTCTTGATAGGCGCGTGTTGGTCAACGGTAAACTTTGCGACAGACCTAAAGAAAAAGTGTTAGGCGGAGAGCTGGTCGCCATCGATGCTGAAATCGATGAAGAAATCCGCTTCGAGCCTCAGGATATCCCACTGGATATCGTTTATGAAGATGATGACATCATTGTTATCAACAAGCCGCGCGATCTGGTTGTCCACCCTGGCGCGGGCAATCCGGACGGTACGGTTCTGAATGCGTTACTGCATTATTATCCGCCGATTGCTGATGTTCCACGTGCGGGTATTGTCCATCGTCTGGATAAAGACACCACTGGACTGATGGTGGTCGCGAAAACCGTTCCGGCGCAGACGCGTCTGGTGGAAGCGCTGCAGTTGCGTGAGATCACCCGTGAATATGAAGCGGTAGCGATCGGTCATATGACCGCAGGTGGCACGGTGGAAGAACCTATCAGCCGTCACCCGACGAAACGTACCCATATGGCGGTGCATCCGATGGGTAAACCGGCGGTCACGCACTATCGCATCATGGAGCACTTCCGTGTGCACACGCGTCTGCGGTTACGTCTGGAGACCGGACGTACGCACCAGATCCGCGTGCATATGGCGCATATCACCCATCCGCTGGTGGGCGATCAGGTGTACGGTGGCCGTCCGCGTCCGCCGAAAGGGGCGTCGGATGTGTTTATCTCTACGCTGCGTAAATTCGACCGTCAGGCGCTGCATGCCACTATGCTGCGTTTGTATCACCCGATTTCCGGTATCGAAATGGAATGGCATGCGCCAATCCCGCAGGATATGGTTGAACTGATTGACGCGATGCGCGCGGATTTCGAAGAACATAAGGATGACGTGGCCTGGCTATGAGTGAGCTTATTGTCCCGCAGTGGCCTCTACCGAAAGGTGTGGCGGCCTGCAGTTCGACCCGTACAGGCGGCGTGAGTTTGCCGCCGTATGATGCATTAAATCTGGGGGCTCACTGCGGCGATAACCCGGAGCATGTCGACGAGAACCGCAGACGCCTGTTTGCTGCGGGCAATCTGCCTTCAAAACCGGTCTGGCTGGAGCAGGTTCATGGAAAAGATGTCCTGAAGCTAACCGGCGAGCCTTACGCCTCTAAACGGGCGGATGCTTCATACAGTAATACTCCGGGCACCGTTTGCGCGGTGATGACGGCGGACTGTCTGCCCGTATTATTCTGTAACCGGGCGGGTACTGAAGTGGCGGCAGCCCATGCGGGCTGGCGTGGATTATGTGAAGGCGTACTGGAAGAGACGGTGGCCTGTTTTGTCGACAAGCCAGAAAATATTCTTGCCTGGTTAGGCCCGGCGATTGGTCCAGCCGCGTTTGAAGTTGGGCCAGAGGTGCGTGAGGCATTTATCGCCAAAGAGGCTAACGCGCATGAAGCCTTTGTGCCGCACGGTGAAAAATATCTGGCGAATATTTATCAGCTTGCGCGCCAGCGCCTGGCAAAGGTTGGCATTGAGCAAATTTATGGCGGTGACCGCTGTACTTTTAGTGAAAATGAGACTTTCTTCTCTTATCGTCGCGACAAGACCACGGGGCGTATGGCAAGTTTTATTTGGCTGATATAACCTAAAGAATCAAGACGATCCGGTACGCGTAATTTTCTTTTCACATAATTCAGGTCAATAACCTTGAATAATTGAGGGATGACCTCATTTAATCTCCAGTAGCAAATTTGACCTGTTATGGGAGGAGTTATGCGTCTGGATCGTCTTACTAACAAATTCCAGCTTGCTCTTGCCGATGCCCAGTCACTCGCACTGGGGCACGACAACCAATTCATCGAACCTCTTCATTTAATGAGCGCCTTGCTGAATCAGGAAGGGGGATCGGTACGTCCTTTATTAACCTCTGCCGGCATTAATGCCGGACAGCTACGCACCGCCATCGATCAGGCGCTGAGTCGTTTACCGCAGGTGGAAGGCACCGGCGGCGACGTCCAGCCGTCTCAGGATCTGGTGCGCGTACTGAATCTTTGCGACAAGCTGGCGCAAAAGCGAGGGGACAACTTTATTTCGTCAGAACTGTTCGTTCTGGCGGCGCTTGAGTCGCGCGGCACATTGCCCGATTTACTGAAATCGGCTGGTGCAACAACCGCCAATATTACTCAGGCAATTGAACAAATGCGTGGAGGTGAAAGCGTGAATGACCAGGGGGCTGAAGACCAACGTCAGGCCTTGAAAAAATACACAGTCGATCTGACCGAGCGTGCTGAGCAGGGCAAACTTGACCCGGTTATCGGCCGTGACGAAGAGATCCGCCGTACCATTCAGGTGCTGCAACGTCGTACTAAAAACAACCCGGTGTTAATCGGTGAACCTGGCGTCGGTAAAACGGCGATTGTTGAAGGGCTGGCACAGCGGATCATTAACGGTGAAGTTCCGGAAGGGTTAAAAGGCCGTCGCGTACTGGCGCTGGATATGGGTGCGCTGGTGGCAGGGGCAAAATACCGTGGTGAATTTGAAGAACGCTTAAAAGGCGTACTTACCGATCTCGCCAAACAGGAAGGGAATGTCATCCTGTTTATCGACGAACTGCACACGATGGTCGGCGCGGGTAAAGCGGATGGCGCAATGGATGCCGGGAACATGCTGAAACCGGCGCTGGCGCGTGGGGAACTACACTGCGTGGGGGCGACAACGCTCGACGAGTATCGCCAGTACATCGAAAAAGATGCGGCACTGGAACGTCGTTTCCAGAAAGTGTTTGTAGCAGAGCCTTCAGTGGAAGATACCATCGCGATTCTTCGTGGTCTGAAAGAACGTTATGAACTGCATCACCATGTACAAATTACGGACCCGGCAATCGTTGCGGCGGCTACGCTGTCTCATCGCTACATCGCTGACCGTCAGTTGCCGGATAAAGCTATTGACCTGATCGATGAAGCAGCATCCAGCATCCGTATGCAGATTGACTCCAAGCCGGAAGAACTGGACAGACTCGACCGCCGTATTATCCAGCTCAAACTGGAACAGCAGGCGCTGATGAAAGAGTCTGATGAGGCGAGCAAAAAACGTCTCGACATGCTTAACGAAGAACTGGACGACAAAGAGCGTCAGTACTCTGAATTAGAAGAAGAGTGGAAAGCGGAAAAAGCGTCGCTCTCCGGAACCCAAACGATTAAGGCCGAGCTGGAACAGGCGAAGATTGCCATTGAGCAGGCTCGTCGTGTTGGCGATCTGGCGCGGATGTCCGAACTGCAGTACGGCAAAATCCCTGAGCTGGAAAAACAGCTGGAAGCCGCGACCCAGTCTGAAGGCAAGACCATGCGTCTGCTGCGTAATAAAGTGACGGATGCGGAAATTGCCGAAGTGCTGGCGCGCTGGACTGGCATTCCGGTTGCGAGAATGCTGGAAGGTGAGCGCGAAAAACTGTTGCGTATGGAGCAGGAGTTACACAGCCGCGTGATCGGGCAGAACGAAGCGGTAGAAGCGGTATCGAACGCGATTCGTCGTAGTCGTGCGGGTCTTGCCGATCCAAACCGTCCGATCGGTTCGTTCCTGTTCCTCGGCCCAACCGGGGTAGGTAAAACCGAGCTCTGTAAAGCGCTGGCAAACTTTATGTTTGATAGCGATGATGCGATGGTGCGTATCGACATGTCCGAGTTTATGGAGAAACACTCGGTGTCTCGTCTGGTAGGGGCGCCTCCGGGATATGTCGGCTATGAAGAGGGGGGGTACCTGACAGAAGCGGTTCGTCGTCGTCCTTATTCGGTCATTCTGTTAGATGAAGTTGAAAAAGCGCATCCTGATGTGTTCAACATTCTTCTGCAGGTACTGGATGACGGTCGCCTGACCGACGGGCAGGGGAGAACGGTCGACTTCCGTAATACGGTAGTTATTATGACCTCTAACCTGGGTTCCGATCTGATTCAGGAACGCTTCGGCGATCTGGACTACAGCCATATGAAAGACCTGGTGCTAGGCGTGGTGAGTCACAACTTCCGCCCTGAATTCATAAACCGTATAGATGAGGTTGTCGTATTCCATCCGTTGGGTGAACAACACATCGCATCTATTGCGCAGATCCAACTGCAGCGTCTGTATAAACGTCTGGAAGAGCGTGGCTATGAAATCCACATCTCCGACGAGGCACTGAAACTGCTGAGCGCGAATGGTTATGATCCGGTGTATGGGGCTCGTCCGTTGAAACGTGCAATCCAACAGCAGATCGAAAACCCGCTGGCGCAGCAAATCCTGTCTGGTGAGTTAATTCCAGGCAAAACGATTCGTCTTGAAGTAAACAACGATCGTATTGTCGCAGTACAGTAATTTCTGATGAAATAATAAATGGGCTCTCCGGAGCCCATTTTTGTTTAAAAAACAGGCTAAAATGACGGTTTATGAGGCTGATTGCCTGGAAAGTGAGCGGTTGATAAGTTTTTTGTATTTTTGACTTGTCAGCCTGAAATAACTCCCTATAATGCGCCTCCACTGACACGGAACAACGGCACGCAAGCCGCCGGGTCAGCGGGGTTCAGAGATGAATACCCACAGAGAAAAGCGAAATAAATGCTTGACTCTGAAGCGGGAAAGCGTATTATGCACACCCCGCGCCGCTGAGAAAAAAAGCGAAGCGGCACTGCTCTTTAACAATTTATCAGACAATCTGTGTGGGCACTCAAAGTGACATGGATTCTTAATGTCTTCGGACACTAAATGAATACCAAGTCTCAAAGAGTGAACACGTAATTCATTACGAAGTTTAATTCTACGAGCATCAAACTTAAATTGAAGAGTTTGATCATGGCTCAGATTGAACGCTGGCGGCAGGCCTAACACATGCAAGTCGAACGGTAACAGGAAGCAGCTTGCTGCTT
>NZ_CATNHH010000013.1:0-81618 GCF_950098555.1 Citrobacter sp. T1.2D-1 | reverse complement strand
GCATGGCGGTCAGTCTGCGGGCATAATTTTTATCACGCGTTTTATGGATAGCTTTCTGCATCAGGCGTCGTTCGTCACGGGGAATTGGTGCTATGATCGGCATCGCTCAGTCCGGTTGGTGATTTGGGATATTCAGCGATTGATCAGATCGCACAATTCGGGCTGAGTTCCCTCAAAGTGATCTACTATTCCGAACAGTTATTTAGGGCCTATCATGGCGCACTGGAGCGATGGGTGACATACAGCCACAGCGGTATGCTGGAGGTACTGAAAACAAATTGTACGGCCCTGAATATCAGCCTGGCCGGGCATCTGATTGATGAACTTGTTGATAATATTTGAGAATTCTATGAAAGGAACTGAGAATACCTGGATGCGTAAAACCGGGATCACAGTGAAAGTTATTACGGTTGCCTGTCTTATCCAGGCCAGTATTTCTGGTATTGCTTTTGCCGATTCCCGTTGGACCGTGGAAGTGGCGCACGAAAAATCGCTGACTCACGGTTTTCTCTCTAACTGTGCATGTAATCTAATGGAACAAAAACAAACGCAAGTAAATTAACTTACAGAGAGTTTAGCATATAATGTTAGATATTATAGCTTTTTAATATATTTCATATTATTATATATGTTGGCATTTAAATTCAAACACACCATTAAAAATGAACCTAAATCAAATTAAGAAAAAATACCGTACGGATATTGATGGCCTCAGGGCTATTGCGGTTACTGTTGTGATTTTATTTCACCTCGGCATCGGGTACTTCCCGTCAGGATTTATCGGTGTTGATATTTTCTTTGTTATATCCGGTTACCTGATAACTGGCATTATTCTATCATCACTCAGAGAAGGTACTTTCAGTTACTCAGATTTTTTTGTTCGTCGACTCTGGCGCATACAGCCTGCATTAATATTTGTTTGTATTGTGACGTTACTTGTCTCAAGTGTTCTTTTTGTTTCCCCGGATTATCTGGACTATCTTAAAAGCGCAAAATATAACACCTTATTAATTGCCAATCAGTATTTCTCGCGTCAGTCAGTAGCATATGCAACACCTGAAAGTGATATATTTCCTTTGTTACATACATGGTCGCTTGCCGTTGAATGGCAATGGTATATATTCCTTCCTTTGTTCATCGCGATAACCATTTCTCTTAAAAAAAGAGTCCCGGCAACTAAAAATGTTAATATCAGTGATAATTATATTTTAGTATTATGGTCTGTCATTACCTTTGTATTCGCAGCATTAGCATTGTTTATAGCAAAAAATGAACCTGGGCAGTCATATTATTTCCTGAGCACAAGAGTATTTGAATTCTGTGCAGGCGGTACAACATATTTACTGACCTGTCGAAAGGAATATATTCACAAGGGTATTTCAACAGTTTTAAATACCCTGGCGATTATCGGAATTATTTACATTTCGACAAAAGAGCATGTGATTGATATTTACCCAAATGTCAATGCGTTAATAGTCGTGGCCTGCACATGCGTTTTAATCTTCTCAGGAAAACAAGAAAGTAACTTCATCAGCAGGTTATTATCTTTAAAACCTTTTTCATTCACTGGAAAAATATCATATTCACTTTATTTATGGCACTGGCCGGTTCTTGCATACTGTCGCTATGTCAACATCCAGTTAACCGGTCTGAACCTCATATACATTTGCGGCAGTATTATCACACTGTCGCTGATTGGTTATTATCTTATCGAACAACCAATGAGGAAATTCAGGTATAGTCTGAAACTCACTGTGACACTGCTTTTAGCTTTACCTGCAATTTTTTACAGTATCCTGTATTCTGTTGCAGTAAAACAACAGGGTTTTCCTGAGCGTCTTGGTTCTGTATATTCACATCAGTTCAAAACAATCCAGCACTATGAAAGGAAGGCCGTTACCAGAAAAAAATGCATCGATACGAATCATTCGCTGGAAACCTGTGTCCTTGGCGCTCGTGAAGGTAATAAATCTGCGCTTGTGATTGGTGACTCGAATTCCAATCATTTCTGGGGATTTTTCGATGTACTGGGGAAAGATGCCGGAATAAAAATTAATGCACTGAGTGTTTCGTCATGCCTGACCCTGCCGGGAATATGGCAATATGACTGGTGGATATATAAGAATAAAAATTATGAGTATTGCCACAGCAAAACGGCCGAGTATTACAACATCATAAAAAATAATAAATTTGATTATGTTATTATTGGTGAAGTCTGGCAGAATTATTCGCGTGGACCGCATCTTATTACTAAAAAAGATGATGCCCGTTCTGATGCTTTAACAAAAGAACGAATGACCCGTTCCGCAAAACTTGCGATTTCAAAGATTATTGAATCCGGGGCAAGACCTGTCATTATTAAAACAATATATCCCATGCCAAAGGGCTATCAGGAGTGCCGACAGCGTGAAGCTATTCTGAGAAAGACATTCTCAGAAACAGCCTGTGATTCCCGACGCATTCAGGCACAAGAAAGTCAGTACCTGACAACGCTTTTTGACATGCTTAAAGAAGAATATCCTTCTTTGATAATTATTGATCCAAAGAAAATACAGTGCAAAAACAACTCCTGTATCAGCCATGTCGATTCTATACAAGTCTATCGTGATGTCGGGCATTTAACTGACTACGCCTCTTATATTTTTGGAGAAAGGTATTTAAACGAGTTCGGGAATCCGTTACAACCTTAAATAAGAAATGATAGCCGTATTTACACTGTCATTTATTCCAGGGATCCTGAATGGCATGGATGAGACGATGACACGTGGGGGAAGGCTCTCATACCAGGCCTTATTCCATTGTGATTCTGGCGGCCACGAATCCGATCAGCCAGGTGAAATTTCCCTGGCGATCTGTACAAAAGTCCAGCGACTCCACAATCAGTATGGAACCGTCAGAATTGGGCTGGGGTTAACGTCTGATCCTGGCCACTTATGTTGGGCGGGAATTGGTGAAACAGCTAGTATATCCTGCAGATAATAGAAAAAGTGAGTACACAGGCATGAATAACAATCATAAGCCCTTTATTGGTTTCCGTGACGCGGGTTCCGGTCAGTTCTCAGGGCCCTACATAACTGAAAACCAACTGAGCAACCTTATCAGGCTGCTTCCGGTTCCCAGGCCTTCACCAATCCAGTATGTGTTTCCCGATCTGTCACCACTGATCCGGCATATCAACGGGCAGATAGCTCACGCATTTCAGGCTCACAGTCAGGGGCAACTGGATAAGCAGCTTGCAGAAGAATACGAGCTGATTTTCACTCACTGGAACCGGGCCAGTGGAATGGAGGAGGGACCGAAAAAGGAACATGCCTGGGAAAAAGTAACCGACAGAGCCGATCCGCTGCTGATTCATCTGCGTCAGGCCATGCCGGCTGCAATGTCGCTTGCATGCTGGAATGATGAGCTGATAAATAATATTGAACACAAGGGGCGTATGTATACTGAAGTGTTGCTTTTCATTATTTACGCCCGTGCCGCTTACGAGCGGTCCTCTCTTGGCCGGGATCCTTCCCTGCGGGAATACTGCCGACAGATGAAGAAGATACTGGCCGCGTATACGGGCGGTGAAAATACCCAGCTGTTAATGCTGAGCGCCGCTTCAGAAGTGGAGTGGGCGCCGTACTACGCCATGCTGCGGGAAATGAATGGTCAGGGACCGGAAGATCCGGATTCGTACCTGGCACAACATGTCAGGGGCATAACGGCAGAAACCCTCTATGATGATAATCGTCTTATGCCCCTGTGCTATGACTTTGACACGACCACGGTTAAACGCCGTCATGTGACGTTCACCAGTTTTTCCAGCATGCACTGGCGTATGGTTATGACCCTCGCCCAAATCCACTACCGGATCAGCCAGCTGGAGGTGCTGCTTGATTCGCTAACCGACAGTGACGTCAAAGTGGACTTTGACGGTACCAGCGAAACCCGCGCGCAGTTGGAGAAGATGATTTTGCAGCTGACTGATCAGGAAGAACGGAACCAGAGATGATGCTGAAATTTACGAAGTATTCCTCGCTGTGTCTGTTTACAGCAGCCTGGTTTGCCAGCGCGGATATCCATGGCCATGTGGTGCGCGTGCTGGACGGGGATACCGTTGAGGTTCTTGAGCCGGGAAACCGACTGACGCGTGTTCGCCTGGCTGGCATCGATGCGCCGGAAAAGAGTCAGCCCTTTGGCCAGCGTTCCCGACAGGCGCTGACCGCACTGACGGCCGACAAGTCAGTGCATGTCTCTGGAAGTACCCAGGATCGTTATGGCCGCCTGCTTGGAACCATCTGGTCAGACACAACAGACATTAATGCCGTTCAGGTGAAAACTGGTATGGCCTGGGCCTACCGGTATCACGACAGGGCATCGGTAGCGGAATATGTCGGACTGGAGAGGCTGGCACGGGAGAGCCGGTCGGGTCTGTGGGCAGACCCATCCCCGGTTGAACCGTGGCGATGGCGTACAATGAAGAAGGGCGGTCAGGCAAGTCACTGAGCCCGGCCAACTTCGACGGAAAAACGTGTAAAAGCACAGATTGACAATTCCGTAACAAAAATGGACCACATTAAGCCTTTTATTTATCGTTTTAACCACGACAGCTGGAGCTATTCTCCCTGTACCCTGATATACAAAGAATCAGGACGCAACTTTTTGACCATTCCCCCCCGTGAGGAATGGTTTTTTTTATCCTCGCTTAACCTGTGGTGACGTTCGATTTCACCTCGGCGTGCTGTTTATTTTCCGGTTCAGGCCGATTTACTTTACCCGTTCCCAGGTGCTCAGACATTCCACGGCAGGAAACACACCGTTACTGGTGTGTATGTAAAACGTTTACTACAGCGCACAAAAATAAAACCACATTGTTACCCGTAACCGAAACTGGTATATTATTTGCACACTGATGAGTACATAACATCAGACAGTTTATTGAGCCGGTCGCGGGGATGTCACCAGACCGGTTTTTTTATTCCCGAAATATCTCTTCGTATTGCGGTGAACAAAGACGTCAGCGATCGGCCTTGCTGTGCTGCTCAGCAAAAGTTAACAGAGACATCCGCAGCGTTCGGGCAACAGAGCCCACACGGCCGCCAAGCAATGACATACGGAGGATATGTTTCCAGTCTGCATTCCGGCTTTCCCATGCGAGAAAAATATCCAGTTTGTTCGGGGATTGTATTGCCGGCATAAGATACTTATTCAGAACCCAGCCCTGAAACTGTTGCTGAAAATTAAGCATGTATTCAGAACGGCACTTAAGCATTAACGCATAAATGTCCTGAATTGCGTCCGGCATGTCACTTTGCAGAGCCTCATAACACAGAGCGCGGTAGTCGTCATATTTATCCAGTGGCATCATTATTGACCTATTAATTATCCTTTAATAACAATAAGTTAAAGTGCACTTAAGAAACATTATGTTAAATCAAGGTAGTTTCAGGAATAATGTGCGTTCCTGTGTATTTGAAGCCTTAAAGCCGTGGTACAGATAAAAGCCTTTGGCTTCTTCAGTAAGCGCGTGAACCATGATCGCACGTACACCGATATTCTCAGCAACCCGATAACAACGCAGCACCGCATCGTGAAGCAGATCGGCGCCGATCCCTTTTCCACGGAATGCAACATCGACTGCAAGACGAGCAAGTATGATGACCGGTATAGGGTCCGGCATGTTGCGCCGAAGACTACCTGTGGATTCCGTATGGTTAACGCTGCCAGTGGCCAGAGAGTAAAAGCCAGCGACTTGCTTCGTGCCGGATTTGCAGACAACGAACGTTCGGGCGGCCCCGAGAGCCTGATTCTTAAGCCCTCGCTGTTTAAGCCATTCATCGAGTACACTCTCGCCACTGACGAATTCTGCGAGCTGGTGTGAACTGGATAGCGGTTCTGGTGCTGTTACACGTCCCACTGAGGTTTCCTTGCCAACAGCTTATCGATGGCTGGGTCATCCGCAACCGGTTCATCGAGCATAGCGATAAACTCTGCATACTGCTCATCGTTAAAATTGAATACGCGGCGGTCGAGAATCACATTCTCCGCCGCCTGACATGCCATTTCCAGGATAAAGTCTGTACGGGATTTATGAAGGATCTCTGCCGCAGCATCAATGAGTGCCCGCTGAGATTCTTTGGCTCTAAGATTGAGCTGAACATCTGATTTCATGTGCGTGTTCCTTGTATAGCAATTGCTTTACAAGGATAACACAAGAGCTATGTATAGCAATCCCTATACACTTTTGAACATTCACAACTGACTGTTGCTGACTGGCGGCTGATGGCTCCCTCTTTCATGATGTACCTGCCTTTTATTGACAACATGATTATTACAGCAGTAGCGTATTGCCGTGGTGAATCCTTTCTGCGCGAATGGGCGTTCCGGTCAACTGCAGTCTGCAGGTATGCACGCGTCGTTACTGGCTGGGGTAACGTCACCGGGAGGCACCCGGCACCACCCGAATTACAATAACGATCCGTTGTTTTCCTTGAGAGCCTGTTCGTCCGGACAGGCTTTTTTTTCAGATAACAGTTACCTGCGGCGATGGCGATGTTTCATCGTGCGCTTTTCCGAAAATACTTTCTTCAGTTCCTCATCAAGCGTGTGATTCAGCCCGGGCGCTTGTTTTTCTACAAGCAACGTACTTGCGACAATGACCGGCAGTTGAAGGGCTGGATCTGCGCGCAGGCGCGTCTTGGCCGGAAACAAACTTGGTTTCTGAGTGTCATACCCGCGGGCCTTCAGGACGTTCACACAAGCCTGCAGAGCCTTAACAGGGTCGGATATAAGAGGTGACATGATGTTCCTTAAAAATCAGACTGTAGTTACACACAGACGGTAAAGGGGGTCAGAGCCGACATTTTCTGCCGCCATAGCCTCCCAGCCACAACGCGAGAGCAGGACGGAAAGCCCGGGGAGATTGCCGGTGATTCTGGCCATCAGGTTGCCCTTCAGCCTGCCGTCGTCATCGAACGCGGCATCGAGGGATGACTTCGACAGACTAATACAGTTAACCGCAGGGTTCACCGGAACGGCATGGCGGCCACTCCACTCACGATCACTGAGCAACCGGTAAGTCCAGTGCATGCTTTTCGCGTTTTCAATGGCGTAGGTCAGCCGGAACAGATCGCTCTGCGCTGAAATCTCGCCCGTACAGGAGTGCCAGAGGTATTCCAGTTTGCTGGCCAGCTTCGCCCTGACGCCGTAGAGGCGTCCCTGTTTCAGCAGCCACTCGATGTCCGGCGCCACTTCACGCGGAAAGCGTTTCTGCTTCTGTGCGGTGGCCAGCCAGCGGGTCAGAAACAGGCTTTCCTGGGACTCGCCGGATACCACGCCATCCTGGCGTGCGATATGGAGCGCGACCAGGGCACACAGGCCATGCGGCCGGACCTGGACGTCAGTGTGGTGGTTGCTATCACGGTGAATTAGTCTCTTCAGAAGTATCCTGCTCTGTGGCTTTTCTGGCGGCGCTGGCCTTGATACGCTGATGTATTTCCTTAATGCGCAGACGTGAGTACTTCTCATCCTCTGCCGTCACTTCCTGGACAGGCTGACCGTCGAGGCCGTAGCGGTAAGCGCCTGCTTTAATCTGCTCCAGGTAACTCAGGCTTCCCGTCACATAAAACATAACCCGGGCGACTTCGTTATGGGTCAGGTCAGGAACCGGGTCAGCTTTAAGCTGGTCGTGCATCAGTTGGCTGATGCCGTGGGCGATTGGCCGGAACTCCCTTTTTTTCCATCCCGGCCACAGCTCCGGCCAGCGGGTACAGACTTTTTTCAGCGCCAGGCTGAGTGCGAGTTTTTTCCGTTCTTTCTTTGTCATCTTTTCAGGTACGGACGGTTGCCCGGAATCGCTCATGAGGAACCTCATCTTACAGGTATCAGTACTTGGTTAATTATAGCGCGATTATGTTTTTAACTGAATGTTATATAAGGTTTTTACACTAAAAATACATTCATGACAGGCCAGGAAATGCGGGCTTACGGATGTGCCATCAGGCACATGCCGGCGGAAAGGTTGACCGGGTTTTCACCGGGGGTTATCCCGCCGGAGCGCCCGGCGAAGCCGGTAACATGAGCTGACGTCCGGGGTTGAGGAAGGCGAGCAGCGCGCAGCCTTCCCCCAGATGCCGCGAAGCGGCATGTAAGGCGGTATGATGAGGTTACATACAGCACAGAGGGCTGGCCGCCGGAGCCCGGCGTCAGCCGGAAACTTGCCTGATAGTTAACGCCTATCCCATCCCCCTCCCTGCCAGGCCATAATCCGCTTAACGCCATGATGGTGTTTCATTTCCCCCACGGGGGGGCGCAGTTAGCGAAACAGCCTGGAGGGCTGTTGAGTGGTACTGCGAGTTAGCGGCGTTAGCCGCTTACGGGGGAAATAGCACTGACCATGCAGCAACAGAACTGGCAGCGGCGAAGAAACTAGTTACAACATCCATCATTAAAAGCGATGTTGTTCCCGGCCTTCGGCCGGGGCGGCGGCGCTTTTTAGTGGTGGGTTCCACACTGAAGCTGAAGTGTCTGCGCTTGGTTTTCGGAAAATCAAAGAGAATGTTGTAACTAGTTTTCGGATCGGGGCCCGTCACGTTGTGACGGGAGGTACCTTTGATTCTGAGCGGCGCGGCCGTCTGGCCGCTGCGAGCGAAGGCATTTTTGTTTTGTTCACAGAAGTTGCAGGGATAAAAGATTTCCCTGCAGCGTAAGAATGCAGGGGATTAATAACGGTGTTTAAGAAGATTATGCAGGTTTCACGTTTTTCATTTGCTGAAAGTTAACGTTATTCGTTTGCGGATTTATGTGGATAACACTTCCGGAACGGACGTCGGCCGTCACAGAATATGGCCATCACCGGCAGGAACGGGGGAATGAGGCCGGGAAAGGGCATTTCCGGCGGAACGTAACCAGCACAAAAAGCCCCGGAGGGGCTGAAGGTTATCAGGGATGGATTACGGGCTTTCTACCAGGGAGGTGGCTCCTCAAGCGCCAGCTTCAGCTGGTACAAATGCTGAATGGCCAGCTTCTGGAGCCGTTCATCTGAACAGTAATATGCTTCTTCCGCTGGCATGGTCTTCAGCAGCCAGCCGGAGATATCCTCAATCTGCTGGTCGCGGGGCAGTTTCTCCAGGCGGTTAGCCCGCTTGCGGGCTGCGGCCTGCTGACGGCGGTAGCGCAGTGCCTCAAGGGATTTCTGTTCATACCAGCGTTTTCTGGCCGCATGAACGGAGATCTCTTCATCCTCACCAAGAATACCTTCCCGGATGAGCGCGCGGCGCTCTTCACTCTCTTTCAGCTTCCTCTGTTGCTGTTCGTGCAGCTTCTGCATGTCAACACCCAGAATCCTGAAGCCGGTATCGGTGATGTAGATGTATTTAGGAAGCCAGGATTTACTTTCACGATCCCAGGTTTTCTCGGCAACGCCGAAAACACCAAACTGCACCTGCTCGTTTATAAGACGTGACAGCCGGGATACGGTCACTTCCATTTCAGGAATGACCTTTCCCCTGCCATCCTTCGGACTGAGCTCTCTGGCCAGCCTGGAAACGCATATCACAGTGGTGTGTTTACCGGCATCGCAGAAACTGATGGCCAGTGGCATGAGAGCATCAAGCAGACGACGCTTTTCCGGACGGAACGCATACCTGCGCCCTGCCTTTTCACGGTGTTTTATGTAAAACGGGTGACGGGAGATGTGCATGCGAAGACTGATCTGCCCCGTCTCTTTGTCTTTTTTGACAAGACGATTGTAGGCATAGCCGAGCTGGCCACCCAGCGCTTTGTAATGCGCAGGACGGAACCATGCAGGACTCTCGCATTTTGGTTTTGTGGAGTGATCGCCACGACGACGCCGGGTTTGTTTCTTCTCCGGTGAAACCAGGAAAGAATCAATACTGCCGTCATCCACCCCCTGCCAGTAGCGGATTTGCTCTTCAGGGCTCAGCTCACTCCAGTGAACTGACTGGGGTCTCTCAGACACTACCCCCTGCACTTATGTTGTACAGGTGGAGTATGCTCAACAGGTCTTGCCTTTTTTTGCGCACGAGTTATACTCCCCAACAGGTACAACACTACCCGTTGGACTAAGGGAGGCCCCGTTAATCTTCGTATCCGGCCAAGGTTATTGAAGGATTAACGGGGTTTTTTGTATCTGAAATTCGTCAATGCGACTTATCCAGACCGGCCACCTTACGGCGTGGCAACCATAAAATTCAGAATGTTACTAAATATATTTCCGCTGACTCTATCACCACCATATGAAAGGATCAACTCAAAGGATCCCGGTTTGCAGAGGATCATACGCCCGTTTTCGCTTCCTGTGCCTCCAGTGCCGACTTCATCCGCTCAAACAGATCCAACGGGACACAATAAAAAACCGGCTTGTTATAACTCAGGATCGCGAGTGGTTCACCTGCCGTGGAAGCCACCAGTTTTTCCGGGTTAGCTTTAAGCTCTGAAACACCGGCAACACGGGAGCAATGTACCGTTCTTATCATTACGCCCTCCTCGCCTCACTAACAACATATCAAGGTATTGCTGGAGTATAAGATCACAAATGAACTTTTCCTAGTCTACTTAACGTCTACTTTCCTTTTGGTACTTCATGTTTACATCGCCTATTAACTTATCTTTCTGTTAAAGCTAGCCCTTAAACTAAATCGTTCTGTACCACTAAGACTGGATAGTCGGGCACCCAACTTGACTGCCTTAACGTTAATCAGTAACCTGCTAATGTTGAAGCAAATTCTTCAACCGGGAGTGGAAACCCGATTGTCAGTTACGTGTAAAAAAACACGCTTAAGCGTGTTTTTTATTTGCCAGCCCTCATCTTCCCAACAATGGTGGCTCAGGTAGGGCAACCGAAAGGCTGGCCGGGTACACGTAACCGGTATTTCCCCCTCTGCCTGGGCTACCACCAGAATCAGTTACGTTGATGGATGTCTGTAGCTACTTCCCCAAACTTGACTACATGACCGTTACTAAGTACCCTTCCATCGCCACAGTAAGTCCTGTGGTCGGGCGTAGGAACCCGTATTCACCTGGTAAGCTGCTCATATTTCCGAATAAATCAAATGTAAGCAGCAACCAACGTCATAAAGCGCCATTAAATGGTCATGTATTCATTGCATGAACTTTGCTCCAATCAATGGTAGCTCAGGCGGGGCAGCCTTTGGGCTGGCCGGGTTCTAGGTGACCGGTATTCCTACCCCCGTCTGGGCTATCGCCAGAGTGTAGGAACTTTGGCGGAAGCAACCTTTGTAAATTACCTAGAGGTTATCTTCTTCATGACCTACCTTCTCGTTTCATTCCCCGTAAATATCCTTACTTTCAAAGGCTTGCCACCATTTCATCTTGGTCAATATAGAGCTGCATCCAATTTTATTTTGGATAATTTACCTTTAGCTCTAAACATCCCACCTAAAAAACCGAACCACAATGGGGCATTACCCCATTAACGGGTATGCAATTCACTAACTTAACCTATTGATTTGCATAGAGGTAAATATGACCAAGGCCTATAATCTTAATGTATTACGCAACTTGTTTCCTGAATTAACAAAAATGCAGATTGAAGTTTCAGCACTTTACTCTTTAGGTTGTACTTATGAAGTAATTGCTGACATTCACCATATTTCACCAAATACAGTACGCTCCCATCTTCGTGAAAGCACCAAAGCCCTCAACGTAGATGGTCACGAATCTTTGCGAGCGGTTTTCTTGCTACGCACACATATTCATATCCTCGAAAAAGTGACTAAATAATAAGCATGAAAACCGCACGCATGTGCGGTTTTTTCAGATTTATCTCATTTTTTTCTTTACAGCACTTCCGGTTTTGAACAATATTCCAGCCGAGTTTGAAAAGTGAGTCCGGCCTAAAACCTTTTCAAATTCATCACAAGAATATACTGAGCCATAACCGCGTCTGAAATGCAGCAGTCCGACTTAAGTGTCTGGCTATAAGACTGTTTCGTTTTTATGTCTGAGTGTATTCGACTCCTCTAATACAGAATTGTCCCTACGGGGATCGATTCCGCGCGGAGCGTCAGAGAGTATGCAAATATTAAATGACCGCCAGTGGTACCTTGCGCAGTATATTACCGGTGGCAAAAACCGGGAGAATTTGTTCGGCTGGCTCCATGAGCAAAAAATAACGCCATGGACGCCGCTGACGGTGAAGACCATTAAACGTTCCGACAAGATTAATGGCTACCGGAAGCGTATTACCACTGTATTCCCGGGTTATTTTTTTCTTAAGGCAAATTTCGAGCATCACAATATCACCAATATCCGGATGCACTCGGCATTCTCCGATTTTGTGGCTTTTGGGCGTCAGATAAAACCTGTGGATTCTGGCGTTGTTGAACGCCTCATGAAGTACTTCCCGGAACCTGATTCACATACTCTGGCAAAAGCCGAACTCGAAGCAGCCTCCGCCATCTGGCTAACCAGAGCGCAGTACAACTTTATGGTGAATATGGAAAATGACCCCATGCCGCTTTCCCGTTCGGCCATGCTTATGGACCTGGTCTATCACTCTGGCAAGCACGGTTTTTAAATCCGTCCTGTATCATTTTTTGTGTGTTTTCCCCGCTGCCCAGGCGGGGATTTTTTTACCGTATCCGGAATGGCGTCTGTGCCGGTCCTGCCCGTTGAACACCCTCTGTTCCTTCCTGGCCGGTTAAGTCTGTGCACGACTTTCATTCGCCATAGCCGGAGCTGAATGTGCAGACGCCATTCCGGATACTGATAAAGAATGAGGCGATTCACGTCATGACATCAACAGAAAACCCGCTGACGCACCTTCTGTGGTGCATTCTGGTGGCACTGCGGACCGCCAGTAAAACTGAAGCATTCCGTTCCGAAACCGCCCGCCGTAAATTTATCGCCAGCTGGCTGGATAACGCCCGCCTCATGCCGTCATTCAGGGGAATGGGGGACGATTTTGCCACGCTGCGCAGTCTGCTTGAAAAGGACAGGGACATCTCCATCGAGGGAACACTTAACACCCTGCTGATGTTTTCCTCCCGCGCGGATGACTGCGATTTGTTCCGTTTTCGCATGGCCATCAGCTCGCTGCTGAAAAAAGGCTGGCGTACCGGAATATGCCGCTGGCCTGAAGAAATCATGACGGAAATCCTTCAACGAAGGGAAGGCCGCCGTAACCACCTTCTCCAACTGACGGCCACCACGGACGCCTTTCTTCCGACCGGCGTGATGTGTAGGCCCGTGACGTTCCAGTTGCTCATGCACCAGACCCGGGGCAACAACGATCGTGTGGAAGAAGCGTTTTACGATGCCCGGTTTATCGTCATTTCCGCGCGAGAGGACCAGCTCGACCGTTCCACGTGGATACGTACACTCCACGTCGGCACAAATGCCCTGCCCGAGAATGAATGGGTTCCGGATCACCGCGATATCTGGAAACCAGACAGTTACCGGCGTTCTGCCTGATTTTTATTTCTTACACCTCCGGAGTTTCCCCATGTATGAACTGATTTCCAGCCTGCTGCCGGCAGGCATCTGTGTGTTTGTCGCTTTCGTCTTTGTGTCCTCGGCTGTCAAAATCGTGCCGCAGGGGTTCGAGTGGACCGTGGAGCGTTTTGGCCGCTACACCCATACCATGAAACCCGGCCTCAATTTCATCGTGCCTTTCATGGACCGGATCGGCCGTAAAATGAACATGATGGAGCAGGTACTGGACATTCCGTCTCAGGAAATCATTTCTCGCGATAACGCCAATGTCGCCATTGATGCCGTCTGTTTCGTGCAAATCACTGACGCCGCGCAGGCCGCCTACGAAGTCAGCAATCTCAGTAATGCCATTGCCAATCTGGTGATGACCAATATCCGCACCGTACTGGGCGCCATGGAGCTTGATGAAATGCTCTCACAGCGTGACTCCATCAACTCCCGCCTGCTGAGCGCCGTTGACCATGCGACCAGCCCCTGGGGCGTGAAGGTAACCCGCATTGAAATCCGCGATATCCAGCCTCCCAAAGAGCTTATTGACGCCATGAATGCCCAGATGAAAGCCGAGCGCACCAAACGCGCCAGTATTCTGGAAGCCGAAGGCGTTCGTCAGGCACAAATCCTGCGCGCAGAAGGCGAAAAACAGTCGCAGATCCTCCAGGCCGAAGGGGAGCGTCAGTCTGCGTTCCTGCAGGCGGAAGCCCGTGAACGTTCGGCTGAGGCCGAAGCGCGTGCCACACAGATGGTGTCTGAGGCGATTGCCTCCGGCGATATCCAGGCCGTTAACTACTTTGTCGCCCAGAAATACACCGAAGCTCTTCAGCAGATCGGCGCCTCATCCAGCAGTAAGGTCGTGATGATGCCGCTGGATGCCTCAAGTGTTATGGGCTCCATTGCCGGCATCGGGGAGCTGGTCAGCACTCTGAACGCTGGGAAAGCCTGATATGGCATGGCTTAGCGGTCTCTCCCCCTGGCAGATATGGTTGATGGTGGCGGGTCTTTGTCTGGCTTTCGAAATCATAACCGGAACGGGATGGCTGCTCTGTCTGAGTCTGGCCGCGCTGGCCACTACCGGACTGGTGCAGATATTACCGCTCTCAGTCACCTGGCAGTGGCTCTTTTTTGCCGCCGTGGCCATTCTGATGGCCTGCCTGCGTCGCATCAAAAAAATGATTTACCTCGGACAGCACACTGACGGAAGGCCGCCACTCAATGACCGTCTTGCGCTGATGAAGGGCATGGTACTGACACTGGATAATGGATTAATCAACGGCACAGGGCAGACCCGAATAGGTGACAGTGTCTGGTTTGTTAAAGCCGACAGTGATTATCCCGCCGGCACAAAAGTACGGATAACCGGCACGGAAGGTATTTTTCTGTGTGTCACAGCCACAGAGCAGCAGTAGCAGCACTCCCGGCCCGCACATGATGCGGGCGTATTCTTTACCGCTAAACCAGATACAGGAGAAACCATGCCTGATATTTGCGATCGTGCGAACGAGGAAATGATGTTTCTGGCCAGTCTGCGCCAGCAGAACTACAGTGCCCCGCTGCGCCCGTCAGCCACACACTGTGTATCTTGCTATGCCCCCATCCCTGAAAGACGCCGGGAAGCGCTCCCTGGTGTGCAGACCTGCGCTGACTGCCAGTCAGCATCAGAAGATGTTCTGAACCGCCGCCGCCGTCTCTTTGCCATCACTCCGGCCAGATAGTTTGCGTGCCGTACAAAAGGAGTGACGTCTGGTGAAAAAAACCGCCATCCTCCCACGTTTTTTTCCAGCGTGTTTACTCCCCCAAGGAATATTATGAATGAAAAGCTCCCATGGCTGTTGCTTATACTGCCGGCCTTCTCTGCCATGTCTGAACCCGTAATAACCTGTGAGCCGGAGAGTGCGTTTTCTACGTATTTTTTACCGGCTGTCGGTTTTTGTGTTCTGTTAATTGTCTTCGTATATTCAATAATAGATTTATTGTTAGATGACGCTTCCACTTTCAGAACCGGTAAAAAACCGTGGTTATTCGTCATCGCTGTGAATTCAGTCGTTACCGTACTGGGTATACTGCTGACCAGCTATACCCTTCATCTGGAGCCGGATAAAAAAGCGGTCGTTAACGAAGCCGTCATGATGTCATCACCTGAGGTAAGTCAGGGCCTTCATTACCAGAAAGACTGTATTCTGGTCAGCAGAAACGACACTGCTGTGACGCTGAACTGCAGCCCGGATAGCCGAACTGAAATCGTTCCCCTTGCCGACTATGCTCACGCGACCAGTGCACTGGAGGATGCCACAGCGCATCTGTTGGAACTGAAGATCAAAGTCAGCCGAAATAACATCTGTCGCCCGGACAAAACGTCATTTTTTGACGATCTGTTTTCCCGTTAGTTATTCACCCCCCCCATCATCCGGGGTAAAAAACCAACCCTGCACTGTTCTGCATGCAGCAGGTCTTTCCACGCATTAATCCGGTCCTCACCGTAAAGGTTACCCATGAGAAAATCTCTTTCCGTCGCCGCTCTTGCCCTGGCCGCGGCGTTAACCGGCTGCCACTACACCATGCCCGACACCTCACCGTCCACTGTCCCGACAGGAGGAACCCCGCCCGACAGCGCCACCAGGAAAATCCCGGCAGATACCGACACCGTCACGCTGCAAACCATGGTGGTTGAGGTAAAAAAATCCCCGGACGTGAGCTGGAAAACCCTGCTTCCGGAATGGCACGCCGGAAAGGATATCGCCGTACTGCAGGGTGACGGTAAAGCCATTTATCACCGCCTGGCAGCCAGTAGCCTTGCGGTGATTAAGTACAGCAATAGCTCGGTCACACCCAATATGACAGCGCTCCCTCTCCTGTACCGCGATTGTTCCGACACATCAGGCTCTACACGGAACTGCAGCAGTATGGGACTGGTTCTGCGTCCGGGGTTTAAGCACACCGAAGGCCCACTGAGCCTTATGCTGGATTTGCATATGCAGGATCCACAGCACAGCGTCAGCATTCGTCAGTTCGTCAGTATGCAACCCGGTCAGACCGTACTGGCCGGACGCGCACTGGAGGAGAACACGCTGCAGGTCGTGCTGATCACCCCATACATTCATTCCCCCCTGCATGGAGCAAAGCCATGAAACAAGGTCCTGCCGCCCTGCTTCTGCCGTTACTTCTGCTGCTGAGTGGCTGTACCGGCAGTAACCGGCCTGACGCTACCCGGCATATCACACAGCTGGAAATCACGGTCTGGCCGCTGAAAACGCAGCGGGACGGTACCACTGCACCTGACTTCAGCGTACCTGAAACCTGGAAGCTGGGACTCCCGGACGACAGACGGGCCTATCTTACGCTTTCATCCCTGGACGATGACGTTAAGCCGTCTGCCGGTAGCAGCAGGGCCAGTGCCGTAAACCTGGTGATCGAATCCCGTGACCGGAGTCCAAAAGGGCACACGCTGGATGTGACGCTGTCGGAGTTCTGCCTGAAGTTCACTGATTTCAGCGTCGCTGACAGCGGAACGGTGCGCATGCCGTCTCCCGTGATACCGAAAACGAAAAAAACGCTGGTCACCGGCGTTCATCCTGCGTCCCCGCTTCGTATTCAGGCCAGTAATAATGATTGCCCCTCCACCCTGCTGGTTCAGGTTACCTCCCTGGACTGACCGGGCACCTTTCAGGCTCACATTTCCTTTTAGTCTTTCGTTGCCCCCGGAGTTCCTGCTATGAAAACACTGATATCCGTCCTTCTCTCCCTGCTGCTGAGCGGTTGCGCCGTGGCGCATTCGTCCTTCACTGAGAGCACACCTCTCCTCACTGCCACGGTGGTTCCCGCGTCGTCACATGATCCAGCCGGGGACAACATCGTTCTCCCGGTCAATGCCCGTACCGGGGAGGTGACAACCCTGCGCAGTACCCGGTCGGTACCTTACACCCGTGAAACCGTCTCGAGGAACAACAGGAAAACACAGGAAATACGCGACCATGTGGAGTCCGGCACCGTCATCACGGTGGCCGTCACTCAGACAGACGCTGGGCAGCAGGCATTAACTCTGCGCGTTCAGCATACCTGCCCACCGCAGATAAAGACCTTCACGCCGGGCAGCAATCCTGACGCCAGGATTGATTTGCCGTCCGTCCGGTCATTCTCCCTGCAAAAAACACTGGTGGTGCAGGAAGGTGAAATGGTCCGGATCCGCAGCGAGGGGATGACGGCAGACTGTGCTTTTCCCCGTATAGATGTTCACCCCACTGCATAAACCCCGTACTGATGGTGTCCTATGAAAAAAATCACCCTCCCCCTGCTGCTCTCCCCTTTGCTGGCAGGGTGCACCGATTTTATGGCCAGGGAGACCGGCGCGCAGATGCCGGCCCTGGTGTTTGTTGATGGTCAGATCAGTGAAAGCGCGGACATTATTGCGCAGACCCAGCGCAGACTGGCACCTCCACGCCCTGCCAGCGCACCTGTGGTGGGGGTGCAAAAGTCCGCACCAGCTGCTGTTCCGGCAGGCAATTCAGTCCCGCTGCCGTCGCCATCACTCGCGAAAACCGAGACTCCGGCGGCCACCGCGTCGTCTGCCCAGCCATTAACGCCCGGCAGCCAGCCGGCATTACCGGCGCTTTCCGTCACCGGCACGCCGGGTACGGTTGCCGTCCTGTCGCTTTCTCCTGCCCGGAACCTCACGCTTGAGCAGTGGGTGCGGCGGATCATGCCGTCCGGCTGGAAGCTGGAGTATGAGAATGCCCTGCGTACAGCGCTTAATACCCGCATCGTCTCGGTCTACACCAACGATCAGTGGACGCGGGTACTGAACCGGTTACTGGCAGAGCAGTCCCTGCACGGGGACCTCAACTGGACAACGCAGACCGTCACACTGCGCCGTCCGGGCCAGCAGGCTGCTGCACGCGTGCAGCCAGCAGATAAACCAGCGACGCCGGCAGCACCGCGTAATCCGTTCAGCAGCGTAAGTGCCACAGTGCCGGCCGCTTCGGCCACGGAAAAAACAGAGAGCCATCCGGCCGCCACACCAGTGTCGACAAGTCAGCGACAGGCACAGGCCGCCTCTGTCACCCCGTCCGTCCCGTCCCGGCCTGCCGCGCCCGTACTGACCGGCACACCGGTCCCGGTCAGCGACACCGGTGGGAAAGTCTGGCGGGCACAGCCCGGCACCACTCTGCGCAGAACGCTGATGCAGTGGGCAGGCGAGACCCGGTGCGAAACCGCTGACGGGACAAAATGGACGGTTATCTGGCCCGCTTCCGTGACCGACTATCGTCTTGATGCGCCGCTGACCTTCCACGGCAGCTTTGAGTCCATGCTGACCCAGGTCTTCGACCTGTACCACACCGCCAGTAAGCCGCTCTATGCGAAAGCCTCGCGAATGCAGTGCCTGGTGTCCGTCACCGACACACCGGACGAACCGTAATGGGCTGGCTCCTTCTGGCCATCTGTATGGCCTTTCTGACCATCATTGGTGATATCCAGCTGGAAGAGCGCCAGACAGCCCGTACCGCCTGGCAGCAGCAGAGTGGCCAGCTGTATGCCACCCAGATGCTGATGCTGGCGAACCGGATCAACGACTACCGTTACAACAGAAATCCGGGGGACGGGACGCTGGCCCTCTCCCTGCTCGCGCTGCCGTTCACCCCCGATCCCCGTATTCAGCACCGTCTCGTCCAGGGACGCCTGTGGGTATGGATGCCCGAGCAGCCCGGGCTCGTCGATGCCCTGCGCGACCGCAGCCGCGGCTCAGCGCTGATTGGCACGCGCCGCAACGGTCAGCTGGTCTGGCTTTCCGGCACCGCATCGGGACTCAGCGCGCCTGCCGGCATTCCCGATGGTGCCGTTGTCTATCTCAACTAATCCGGATTTATCCATGAAGAATCTTCCCTTCCGACTCCGGCGCCTCCTGCAGGCGTCTTTTTTCGCGCTGGCCTCGTCCGTCACGCTCCTGTCCGGATGTACCTTTTCCGAAATCAACAAAATGCAGGAAAAGGCGCAGTCGGATGCCATTGTGGCCCGCGCACAGGCGCAGTTGCCACGCACACAGCATGCCCGTCCTCTGACCTGGACTGAGCGCCAGTGGATCAACACGCAGCCGCTTCCGGCAGAGGCGCGGGACACCGCCCGCAAGGCACCGGACTGCTATATCACCCAGGCAAAACCGCAGATAACCCTTCAGGAACTGGCACAGAACATCTCCGAAATCTGCCGGGTTCCGGTGATCTTCACGCCGGATGCGGCGGGAGCCACCCGGAGTACGGGCGGGGGCGTCACCCGCCAGATAAATGGTCCACTGCCGGTCCCGGATGAGAGTGGACGCCTGCCGCTGAATGCGGCCACGCCAGCCACCTCCACGGTGAGCGACGGGGCACCGCTTGTCCTCACTAACCTGATGTGGCAGGGGGAACTGGAGGGCCTGCTGAACCAGATGGCCTCCCGCAGTGGGCTGTACTGGAAGCAGGATCACGGCAGCATCGTATTCTACCTGCTGGAAACCCGCACCTATTCGCTGGCCATGCTGAACACGAAGACGACCAGCAACTCCAGCGTCAGTTCGGGCACAACCAGTACGATGGGGGCCTCCGGCGGCCAGGATAACTCCGCCTCCGGGGATGCAACCTCGTCACAGAGCACCCGCATCGACCAGGAATACGATCTCTACGCGGATATCCGCAAGGGGATTGAAGCCATCCTGACGCCGGAGAAAGGCCGTTACTGGCTCTCGGCATCAAGCTCCTCGCTGATCGTGACCGACACACCGGCAGTCCAGGACGCGGTGGCGCGTTATATCGATGAACAGAACCGGGTAATGAACCGCCAGGTGGCACTGAACGTGGAAGTGATGAGTGTCAGTAACACCCGTAATGAGCAGTTCGGGATCGACTGGAACCTGGTCTACCGTTCACTGGGCACGGCAGGTGCGGCCCTGAACAATGCGAGCGGCGAAATCACCGGCGCGACATCGGCCACGGTCTCCATCCTCGAGACAGCCACCGGCAAGGCCGCGAAGTTCACCGGCTCAGAACTGTTGTTAAAAGCCCTGTCCGAGCAAGGGGACGTCAGCGTCGTCACCTCTCAGTCCAGCGTCGTAACCAACCTGACGCCGGTGCCGATCCAGATGGCAGACCAGACCGTGTATGTCGCCCAGTCGGCCACCACAACCACCACCGACGTAGGGGCCACCACCACGCTGACGCCGGGCATGATCACCACCGGCTTTAACATGACCCTGCTGCCGTTGATCCAGCAGATAGGGAAAGTGCAGCTGCAGGTGAACTTCAACCTGTCAGATCCACCGACCATCAGGAACTTTACGTCGAAGGATGGCAACAGCTATATCGAGATGCCGTACACCAAACTGCGTTCCCTGAGCCAGAAGGTCAACCTGCGCGCGGGGCAGTCCCTGATTGTGACCGGTTTCGACCAGAACAACACCCGGACCAGCAAGTCAGGCACCTTCACACCGGCTAACCCGGTGTTTGGCGGCGCACAGAGTGGCAACAATGAAAGAAGCACCCTGGTGCTTGTCATCACCCCGACCTTTCCTGCGGGGCAGTAACGGAGGCTGACATGCAACATGACGATCACGTCACCCTGCTTCGAGATCCCGCCCTGCCACGCCACGACTGGGCGGCCGGACTGGAATGGAAACCCCGGGAAACAGGAGGCGGAGTACGCCGGTTTCTGCCGTTCCGGTCTGCGGGCACTGCCCGCCGCCAGGGGCTTCCTGTGGTGGCCACGCCACGCCCGAAAACCCGTAGCAGGTCGCCCCTGCCGGAAGGTCGGGGCATCATCCCGTTCCACTACCGCAGCCACACGCTGTACTCCCTCGCGCTGGCGTTCTGCGACACGGTGACGGACGGGTACGGCGTCTACCGGCTCGACAGCACGGACTTCGTGTTTCTCGCCTCCATCAACGGTATGCCGGCCATTGTGGCCGACATCACCGGCAACGCAGGGAAGATGCAGGAGACCCTGGCGCTGTTTCTTGCGCTGAACGACGAACCCGAAACTGGCTGGGTATGCCCCTCAGCGCCCGACGCCCCTCTGGACTGGAGCAGTCTGATCCACGGACTCGCCCCGCGCCAGCGCCGCCGCTGCCGGCTTGTCCGGCCGGATCGTGGTGCCCGCCAGGCCGCCATGACCTTGCTGTCGGGCCTGCTGGTTTGCGGGGGTATGCTGTGGTGGGTTAACCGGGCGCCCGCCCTGGACGCCCCGCCCACGGCTGAAGAACTTCGGGCCCGGGCGCGGGAATTCATGACCGAGCCGGCACCGGTTCCACGCCTGCCCCATCCCTGGGCCACCATTCCTCCCGTCAGCGACCTGCTCGCCGGGTGTGCGGAACAGGACGGACGGGCTCCGGTGATGCTGGATGGGTGGAAACTCACCTCCGGCTACTGCCGGCCGGACGGTGTCTCGCTGGTCTATCTGATCCAGCCCGGCGGAACGGCCGAAGGGCTGCGCCAGCGCAGTATGGAGATATTCGGGGTGGAGCCCGTGTTTAATGTCCGTGAAGGCGGCCGTGAAGCCACCATTCCCCTCCCGCTGTCGGAGATGCCCCTGCACGATGAAGCCGTGCCGGAGCCGTCAGCCCAGATGATGCGAATACTCTCCTGGTTCCAGCGCCAGCAGATCCTGCCGAACCTTAACAAGGTGGCGCAACCCGATCCCCTCCCTGGCGCAGACGGCAGGCCGCCTGCGAAGCAGGACTGGGAGGAATACCAGTTCAGTTTCACCGGAACGGTGCCGCCCCTCGTACAGTTTGCGGGATTTGATGGCAGCGGGATCCGGCTGAGCAGTGTGAAATTTGAAATCAACGGCACCGTGTTCACCTACACCACAGAAGGGCAGATGTATGCCAGTAAGCCATAACCTTCACCACGGCCGGGCAGCCCTGCTGCTTGCGGCCATCATTCTTGCCACCGTATCCGGTGGCGCACTTGCATCGGACTCAACGTCTTCACAGGTCACTCCCGCCCTGACCAAGGGAGAGCTCGAGGCGCTCAATAACCGCAATATCCTGTTACAGGCACAGGTTCAGGGCGCGCAGCTGGAGCGCCAGCTGAAGGAGAACCGTGACGGCACACCTTCGGCCACCGCGCCGGGCTCCCAGGTCTGGCCACAGGTGCCCGGCGACAGCGTCAGGCCGCCTTCAGCTCAGACCGGCGGGCGTACCACCGTGCTTGAGATAACCGGCCGGGATCGGGCTCTCCGGGCCACCCTGATGCTGGCGAATGGCCAGCTCACCACAGTCACCACCGGCAGCCGCCTCCCGGGCTCCCCGCTGACGGTAAAAAGCATATCCCTCGCCGGCGTGATGCTCAGCGACGGCACCACACTGACATTCTGAGGTCAACATGACAGACACTCTCCAGGACAATAATGCCCTGCTGCTTATCAGCAACGAGGGGCGGACAGAAATCCTCGTGGACATTAACCAGCGGGGTAACCCCGGCGTGCAGGTGACGCTGCTGAAACTGATGGAACGTAACCCCGGCGCGAAGGCCAGTTTTGTCAGTCTGGAACAACTAAGGGATGCGCGGGACAAGGCGCTTGTCTTGACGCCACAGCAGGATGGTACCGGCGGGCTGACGCTCAACGACCTGAAGGACGTCAGCGGCAGCGAAAAGAAAATTCTCGACTACTTTAATGTGGCGAGGACGCTCAGCGCCTCCGACATTCACTTCATCATTTCGTCCTCTCTGTTTGTGGTCAAAATGCGTATCTTCGGCACGCTGCATACGGTTGACGCGCGCCAGCCCCGTGAAGGGATGTCCCTGTGCGGAACGGCCGTGCTTTCCATGTCAGACATTGCCGAGCCGACGTTCTTCCCGGGCCGCGAGCAGGATGCGCGCCTGTCTCCAGAGCTGATGCGAAAAATAGGGTTGTGGGGCGCCCGCTATTCCCATCGCCCGACGGCAGATGGCCTCATTGCCGTAATGCGACTTATCCCTGACGACGGCAGCGCCGTCCCTTCCTTCCTGCAACTGGGTTTTCTGCCGGAACAAATCCGCCTGCTAACGCGCATGCTGGCGCGAACGGAGGGGAAAATCATGCTCACCGGGCCGACCGGCTCGGGGAAATCCACCACCCTGCGCACCGCCTGCCGTTACTACCTCGATCACAATGAAGGCAAGCATCTGCTGTCCATTGAGGATCCGGTCGAAGGGCAGATGAAGGATGCCGTACAGACGCCGGTGATAGCAGACAAGTCCGATGAGGATGCCATTAATATCGCCTGGACGCGGGGGATCCGCTCCGGGATGCGCCTTGATCCGGATGTGATGGTTATCGGTGAAGAGCGTGACCTGATTTCAATGCTCACGGGGATTTATGCCTCGCAGACCGGACACCTGGTGCTGAGCACAATGCACACCAACTCAGCGCTGAGTATTCCGGAACGTCTTATCACACAGGGCGTAAACGGAGAGCTGATTTATGACGCCCAGCTAATGGTCGGGCTTATCAGCCAGCGACTGGTCCCGACACTCTGCCCGAACTGCAGGGTTCCCTGGGAGAAGAAGATGGCCAGCCTGACCGTCGAAGAGCGTGACATGCTGGAAAGGTACTGCAACGTGGAGGGGGTATGCCGTACCGAAAACCTCTTCTTCCACAATCCGGACGGGTGTGAAGCATGCCGACATGATGTGGTGATCAACGGACAGGTTCGCGCCGTGGTGGGACACGGGCTTAAGGGACGAACCGTCATCGGTGAGGTGATTGAGACGGATAACCGTCTTCTGCTCCGTCTGAAAAAAGAGGGGAAAACCGCTGCCCGCCAGTACTGGCTGGAAAAGATGAACGGGATCAGCCGCGTCCGACATCTGCTGCACAAGCTGAACGAAGGGCTTGTGGATCCACTGATAGCAGACCGCATTGTCCCCCTCGACGAAGACGAAAGGTTGAAAGCGGATGATGAGTAATGCCTCTCATGCTTAAAAGGAAGGCACGCCATGCGTGAAATGAACCTGTTCTGCCGGATACGGCATTTTATCGTGAGGAAAACCTTCGCCGGCCCCTACCGGGTGCAGTTCTATGAGGCCCTGGGTTTTCTGATTGAAAACCGCCAGCAGTTAAAAGCCGCTCTGCAGCAGATGCGCGATGCGTGGACGGACTTCGGCCGGCGCTGGCATCCGTTCGCAGAGCTTACCGATGACTGTATTGAAGCCCTGCGTGAAAATGCCGGCGAGAAGACGCTGGAGAAAACCCTTGCCCGCTGGTTACCGGAAACAGAAGCGGCCGTCATCATCGCCGGGATCCACAGCGACAAACTCCCCCAGGCCCTGAAATACGCCACCACCCTGACCGATGCGGGCAAACGCATCATGGAGTCCGTCTGGCAGATGTCCATCTACCCGCTGGCTCTGGTTGTCATGCTGGCCGGGACGGTCTGGGTGCTGAATGAGGAACTGGTGCCGTCGCTGTCGGAAATCATCCCGCCGGAGCAGTGGACCGGGGCGCTGGGGTTTTTATACAACTTTTCCGTCGCGGTGAATGAGTACGGTCTGATCGGCGGCATCATTCTGGCGATTGTGGGGTGCTGGGTGGCCTGGTCGCTGGCTCACTGGCACCGGCCGGATGCGCTGCGGCGTGTCATGGACGGATTTATGCCCTGGTCTGTTTACCAGGATATTCAGGGGGCTGCCTTTTTACTCAATATTGCCGCGCTGATAAGGGCCGGCGTACAGACAAAAAGCGCGCTGCAGATGCTCCGTAACCAGGCCTCGCCGTGGTTGGCTGTCCGGATCGACGCCATTATCGCCAGCGTCCGGGAAGGGGGAAACCTCGGGCATGCGCTGCGCGAGTGCGGCTACAACTTCCCGTCCCGCGAAGCCGCCAACTTTCTGTCCGTGCTACAGGGGGACGGCGCAGATGAGCTCATCAGTAACTATGGCCTGCGTTGGCTGGAGCAGACACTTGTCCGTATCCGACGACGGGCCGTTGTTGTACGCCTGATCATGCTGACCGTGCTTGTCATGACGCTCATGCTGCTGGTTTTCGCGGCCATGGACATTAATTCAGTCAGTGACCCGGGTATGGGCACGTTTTAACTATCTCAACGAGGAAACACTATGTCATTCCACACAGCAGACAATAATCCGGCATACTGTCGCCATCAGGATCGCGGGTGGGGGCTGCTCGAACAGGGCTGGATCGCCCTTGCCGTTATTTTTGTCATCGCCGCCGTACTCGGCACCGCGTATATGATCAAAAGCCGTACCAGTGTCGGGCTGGAGTCATCCAATATTCAGTCGCTGATCACCGGGGCTCAGAACCTGATGAAGGCCTCGGACGGGTACTCCTTTACCAGCTCGGCCAAAATGACTGGTGCCATGATCCAGATGAAGGCGGTGCCGAAAGGCATGACCGTCCGTGGTACCGCCTCTTCCGGTACCGCCACGCTTTACAACTCCTGGGGTGGGGCCGTTACCTTTGCGCCGCTAACCATTTCCGGTTTTAACAATGGCTTCACGCTGACGTACGAGCGCGTACCGCAGGATGCATGCATCCAGCTGACCACCCAGCTGAGCCGTTCCGGCGTATCCGATGGCATCACCATTAACAGCACCGCGCACGATGATGGCAAGGTGACAACGGAGCAGGCCAGCACACAATGCACGGCCGACAGCGGCAATACCGGTACCAACAAGCTGATCTTCACCGTAACCAGTTAAGGAGATACCATGCAGGGGAACCGATTCTCCCTCTGCGCACTGATCCTGACCGCCCTGCTCTGCTTCCTGACCTCATCGCCGTCACGGGCCTCGTCCCCGCTCACCATCACCACCTTTAACGACTGCTTCGTCCGGGCCGGTATCCGCTACCAGATTGAGCCGTTGCTGCTCAGGGCCATTGCCATAGGCGAGTCGTCGATGGATCCGGTGATAACCAACACAAACAGGGACAAAAAGGGGCGGCCGGTCAGTACGGATTACGGTCTGATGCAGATTAACTCCACCCATATTCCGAAACTGGTCCGGATGGAGGTTATCAGGGGGGCCGACGACCTGCTGACCCGTCCCTGTCTGAACATTCAGATAGGGGCGTGGATCCTGGCCCGTCACTTTCAGGTCTGTGGCGTAACGTGGAACTGCCTGGGCTCATATAATGCCGGGTTCCGCAAGGATCGGCATGAGACGCGCGAACATTACGCAAACCGTATCTGGCGGATTTACAGCAGGCTGAAAGGCCTGCCCGCCGTGCAGGGGAGGTGACGAATGCGCACAGTCATTGCTACGGCTGTGGCACCGGAACATGCCCTGCCGCTGATCCTTGTGCTAATACCTGCCGGTGTGCTGCTCCTCCGGCGGGTGTCGGTGTTTCTTCATGAGGTCTCTGTGCCGTTTCGCCCCGGCCATCCGGCGGTAATCTCCGGCATCTGGCTGTTCAGCCTGGCTGGCACGCTGGTACTGATGGCCCCTGTCCCCCTGGCCGCACGGTTCAACACCATGCTGATGCTGGGTTTTCTGCTGCAGATGGCGGTGACAGATGCCGTCAGCGGTTACCTGCCCCGGACGTTCACGCTCCGTTTTCTGGCTGCGGGGCTGCTTGTTGCCTGCCTTCCTTCATCCGGAAGCCTGCGCCTGGTGGAAACAGCGGCAACGGGCGTGCTGGTATGTCTGTTTCATGTACTGGTCAACCGTCATGGCGACAGGATCGGCCGGGGCGACCTCTGGCTGCTGACAGGACTGACGGCATGGACGGGCTTTGACGCCACCGTGCAGACAGCAGTCTGGGGGACTGGCGGCTTTATTCTATGGCACTGCACAGGACGCCTCACCGGTAAAAAAGAGGGACCTCTGGGTCCCTGGTTTTGTTTCAGCTGCGCCGTGTTGCAGCTGAACGCGTTCTATCAACCTGTTTGGGTGTGGGTATTTCAATGAAAAAACATGACCGCGGCTGGGCCATGGCCGAGTTTGCTTTTGTACTGCTTGTTTTTATGGTGATAGCGGGTTATGCGTCAGGATACTGGCAGGACTATATCCAGGCCAAAAACTGGCGAACAGAAGCCGCCCGTACCGGGACCTATGCGGCAGCGGCCCGGAGCTATATTGGCCGGAATTACGCAACGCTACTTGGCGCAAGCTCCACGACGGCACCGACCGTCATCACCACAACGATGCTGAAAAATACCGGATTTCTGCCGTCCGGCTTCACGGAGACCAACACCCGCGGCCAGAAGATGCAGACAAACGTCATCAGGAATGCACAAAATCCTGAACTTCTCCAGGCCATGGTCATCTCAAGTGGCGGCACGCCTTATGAGCTGAAGGCACTGGTGACGATGGCAAAAGAGATCAGGCCCGGATTTGGCGGCTACATTGATGACGGAAAGACGGCCACCGGCGCACTGCGGGCATGGAAAATACCGCTGAGTGCCTATGGTGCTTCGTCCGGTAACGGGCATATTGCTGTACTGCTTTCCACGGATGAACTCACTGGTGCAATGGAAGACAGCGATCGCCTGTATCGTTTCCAGGTAAATGGCCGTCCGGATTTAAACAAAATGCACACGTCGATCGACATGGGTGCCAATAACATCAATAACGCCGGAAATGTAAATGGCACAAACGGTATTTTTACCAGTGAAGTACGCGGGGCGAACGGTAATTTCAGCGTTAACGTAACGGCTGCTGGTCAGGTAAAAGGAAATACAGTACGGGCAGACAGTGATATATCGGCTGGACGGAATATTGCCGCGAGCGGAAATATTTCAGCCAGCGGGAATATTACTGCCAGCGGACAGGTAACAGGCGGTACAGTCCGGTCGAACAAAAACCTCTCTGTAGGTGGCATTATTACCCTTGATGAAATCCACACAGCGAACACCGCCTGTCCGGTAAACGGGGCGGTAAGCCGCGATGCGTCAGGTGCCATACTTTCCTGTCAATCCGGTCTGTGGGTTCTCGTCGGATCACCTGAAGGAAGCTACGCTACTGTTGGTTCTTTCAAAGGTACTTATTCAGGTATCAATACAACAGGAAAGCAATATAGATTGTATGTATGGGGTGGTAACCCTCCTAACAGGAAAATCAACTATGGTGATTCGGATAACTGCGTCAATACATATTCATTGATAGCTACTGTAGGCGGATTTACAGTAGCAAGGGATTATAACGGCAATTCAACGTGGCAAAAAACAGGCAATATAAATTTCGATGTCCCGAATGGCTCAACCTTTTCCATTGTTTCAAATGGTATGATGTCATACGGCTGTGACTACGGCAGCTTCACAGTTTTACGTTTCCAATAAACCTGTCAATCCGGTCTGTGGGTTGGAGGGGTAAAAGTCAATGAGTCTGCATGTAAATGGGTGGTGTCTCCTGATGCTTGGGTAGATCCAGGGCAGCGTCAATTTTATAAAACAGCATTATGTCCGACAGGTTATGTGCAGACAGGTAGTCGCTTTATGCTCTGGCCTAAGGGTCTTGATGACGAACATGTCGACGTTTATTGCTGCCCTTTAAGCTAACCATCCAATAGACGCTCACCAGTCAAGGCACATGGCTGTTTCACTGCCGTCTTTGACATTGATTCTCCATGATCCATCTGACAGCCGTTCAACGCCACGCCAGCTGTCATCACGGTCATTTTCGTTACCGTATTGTGATGTGCAAAAATCGTGGGTACCGATCGCATAGTAGTTATGCGTGCTGTTGTAGTTGGTATAGCTGTACTGAGTCAGCCTTGGTTTTCCTCCTGGTGACTGCCAGCGACCGGATTGACAGGATTATTATTGATAACGAACAACCACAAAACTACCGTAATCACATCCATAATTACGCATATTGTCGGACGTTATACTGAATGAGGCATTAACGGGAACATCAAACACAATGGTTCCCGATTTGCTCCAGTTCGAGTTCGCGTTGACAGACTTGGCAACATTTATTCCGTCCACTGATGCGGCAAGAGCAAAGGTGTTGGCGCAATCATCTGCGTTACCATCATTAATTTTTCGCCCTGGAGGTTTACCACCTATGGCATAAAGTTTAAAAGGACTCCCGGTTGAATTAATTCCTGCGTATTGCCCTTTAAATGTACCAACCGAAGAGTATTCCCCATTGCCCGATCCAGCCGATTTCCAGCGACCGGATTGACAGTCAAATTCCAGCCCCTGGTAGATTTAAACAAGTCACCGTGATATTCGACCCAGACTCGTAATCACCCCATCGAGTATTGGTTACATACCAGCGGTTAGAACTATCAGCATAGACTTTTTGAAAACCACCAAGTGGTGAGCCGTTGAGGTTAGTCCATGTGCAATATGCATGAACTCCAATATCCTTATCAGCGGTATTTTTTCCTATGTTAAAGGACTGGATCGAAAACTTTGTTTGTATCGAAACCCAGCGACCGGATTGACAGATATGTTGAGGACTGCTGATTAATTCTGTACGTTTACCAGCTTTTAGGGATTGTTGGTATGTCGTCAGTTGTTCGTATTCGAAAATTAACGTTGAGTCGTGCACTTGATAAATATTACGAAACCGTTTCGGTTCATAAAAAAGGCCATCAGCAGGAGTTCTACCGGACACAGGTGATAAAGCGGCATCCACTTGCTGATAAATTTATGGATGAGATCACTACTGTTGATATTGCGGCATATCGCGACCACCGGTTGACGCAGGCCACCACCCGATCGGGTAAACCTGTTTCGGGGAATACTGTCCGTCTTGAAATGGCCCTGCTCTCCTCCCTGTTCAATATCGCCCGCGTTGAATGGGGAACATGCCGGACTAACCCGGTCACGCTTGTACGTAAACCAAAGGTCTCCTCCGGGCGCGATCGCCGACTGACGTCATCAGAAGAGCGCCGTCTTTCCCGATACTTCCGGGAACGAAATCCGGAGGTTTACATCATTTTTCACCTGGCGCTGGAAACGGCCATGCGACAGGGTGAGATTCTGGGGCTCTGCCGTGAGCATCTCGATTTACAGCACGGTATTGCACACCTGCCCGAAACCAAAAATGGTTCATCACGTGATGTCCCTCTTTCCCGTCGCGCACGTAATCTACTGCAGTCACTGCCTGCGCAGCTCAACGGCAGAATATTCAGCTATACGTCATCCGGGTTTAAAAGCGCATGGCGGACTGCCATTAAGGAACTGAAAATTGTTGATCTACATTTTCACGACCTGCGTCACGAAGCCATCAGCCGCTTCTTTGAACTCGGCACACTGAACGTCATGGAAGTGGCGGCCATTTCCGGTCACCGTTCCATGAATATGCTGAAACGCTATACCCACCTGCGCGCCTGGCAACTGGTCAGCAAGCTCGATGCCCGGCGTCGTCAGACGCAAAAAATCGCCCCTTATTTCGTCCCCTATCCCGCAAGGATAGAAGAGCAACAGGGACAGGAAGATGGTATCTGCGTGCACCTCTGTGATTTTGAAGGGCTGACCGCGTCCGGTCCGACCCGCGAAACCGCCTTAAGCCGCGCCAGCGAACTTCTTCTGCGTACGCTGGCCATCGCAGCACAGAAAGGCGACAGGGTACCGGCACCGGGCGAACTGCCGGCAGAAACCCGGGACAGGATCATGATTTGCCCGCTTAACCCCACGATGGCACTGGGCCTCACCCGTTAACACACCACATAACTGGAAATATCTGATGACCGGACTACTAATTTTCACAGCAGCATTTTCGCTGTTGTTAGCGCTGTTGCGCCCGGGAACTTTAATCCTGTCGAGGTTTTCCCGCCGTACTGGTCGGGGATTTTACACCGTCGAAACAACACACAAAGGAAAGCACTGGCGAACCATGCACCTGACCTCTTATGACCCGGTGGGCAGGCTCAGCCGTATTCAGGCGGTACGCTTCCATCAGTGTTATCTGGCCGCACTGGAGAACGCTCTGCGCGGTTTCCGCGAGCCTCTTTATTTCCGTTCACACCTCATGCGCCCGGTTCACCTGCGCAGCATGGAAAAATGTCTGGCTGCTTTTCCGGAACGCCGCTGGCGTAAAAAGCGTGTTCGTATCTCACGGACAGAGCACTGGGGTATACGCCTGCAGACACTGTTTAACGAATGGCGCTGGATTACCCCGCAGGACCGGGGTTACCTGATTGTCATTGGCCCGCCGGGAACTGGAGGAAGAAGCAAACCCAAAAGCGATTCGGAGCGAATACACGAACGTATTCGATCTGACAGATCGAAATAACTCATTATACATACGCGCAGGAAGTCCTTATGCTCTAAATCACGGAGCAAAAAGAGAAAAAGCGCGACAAGGGAGGACTGATGACAAACAGCCTTACGGGCATCTTCGCCTCATTACTGGCGCTTCCGGGTTTTGAGAAAGAGAAAATTGCCGCGCTGCTGAGTGAGAATAGCAGTAAAAAACTTTTATCGCCGACAACGTTAAGATTCCGGCCCGGTACCAAAGCTCTGGTTGACCTGATTTCGGAAAAACTCGGAATTTCGGCGTCAGAGGTGATAAACCTGATTCTTGAGAGCACGCTGAGGGAGATTTACTTCCCCTTCAGCCATACGGCAGAAAGTATTGCTGACCGTTTTGAATACCTGCTGAAGTCCCACGGCCTGAGCCCGCCAGATGTCGCGCAGTTGCTCTCCCCGTGGAACCTGCGCCTGAGTATTCTGCGGGACCGGGAGCGGACGATGGACTACCTGACGCCTCCTCTGCTTGAGACACTGGCCAGATGGTTTTATGTCTCGCAGGACTGGCTTTTCGGGCGAAGCGATTGCCCTGTTGATACCAGCCTGCCGATCCACAGGTGGCCTCAGAGCGAGGAGGAATTCAGGAAACGAATAATTCCATCCGACGAGAATAACAATATTAAAATCATATTCTGGACTAACGTAAATTCGCCCGATAATGAATATGAAAAAAGAACAGGTATTTTAATTAAGAAAAAAGAAACGTCCGGCAATGTTATTTATCACCCGGTATTGTCCATCACACCACAGTGTTTAAATAGCGACCAAAGAGACTGGGTAACCAGCCTTAAGACTTCCCTGAAGGACACAGCGAGTATAAGGTTTATCACGCTCGGTGAGCGTGCAGCCACTGCACTTGAACAGGGAACGACGTTACCTGCATTTATTTTAAATAAGTCAGTGAATACCTGAATTCACGAAACACACATGGCAGAAAAATTTATCTGATGCATACGCACCGGGTATTGCTTTGCCTGAATGATACAAACTGGAAAACAGGAAATAACCAGATGAATAAAAAGATGACAGCAAAAAGCCTTATTGCCACTGCCGTACTGATGGCATTTAACGCGACCGCAGCAACCAGTTATTTTGAAGCCCGTAACGATGCGATGGGCGGTACCGGGGTAGCCTCATCCCATTACAGCGCCGCCGCGCTGGCGAACCCGGCCCTGCTGACTAAAGCAAAGGCAAATGATGACTTCGCCCTTATCCTGCCGTCCGTCGGTGCCCAGGTCTCTGACCCGGATCATCTGGAAGACGGTGCGGATGACGTTAAGGATGCATGGGACCGTTTCGACGACAGCCTGAACACCGGTGACTCCTCAGCACAGGCCGCTGAGCTGAAACGCCAGCTGAGCAAGTTCAAAGATACTCATGCGAATGCGCAGGCCGGTGTCTCTGCCGTGGCCACGCTGCCGAACGACACCCTGCCGGCCGCCCTGTTCGTGAAAGCATGGGGAACGGCGACCGTAGACGGCAAAGTCTCTCAGCACGACCTTGATTACCTCGACCAGGTCGCTGCCGGCGCAACGGCCGACAAGGACAACCTCACCTCAAAAGCCTACGGCCGTGCCGCGGTCATCACCGACGTCGGTATCGCCCTGGCGCGTGAGTTTGAATCCTTAGGCCACACCTGGTCCGTTGGCTTCACGCCGAAGTACCAGCGCGTTGACCTCTTCAACTACAACGTTGCCGTGAAGGACTACGACAGCAGCGACTTTGACGGTGATCAGTACCGCAACACCAAAAACGGCTTCAACGCCGACCTCGGTCTGGCCGCTGACCTGACCGAGAACTGGAACGTGGGCCTGGTCGCGCAGAACCTGATCCCGCGCAGCATCGACAGTAAGGAAGTGAATGGAGAAAAAGCCACTTTCAAAGTACGTCCGCAGGTCACTGCCGGTACGTCATGGACCAACGGCTTCTTCACTGGCGCGGTTGACGTGGATCTGACCGAGGCCAGCGGCTTCACTGACGACAAAAAACGCCAGTTCGCCAGCATCGGGGGTGAAATCAATGCCTGGAGCTGGGCACAGCTGCGCGCAGGTTACCGCCAGAACATGGCCTCCTCTGACGGCAGCGCCTTCACGGCCGGTATCGGCATCTCCCCGTTCGACGTGGTTCATCTCGATCTGACCGGCATTGCCGGTACCGATCGTACTTACGGTGCCGTGGCACAACTGTCCTTCACTTTCTGAGGCATCCGGGGCATGAGTGACATGCCCCGTTATTTCCTGACGTAAGGAGTCGCCATGCACCAGGTTGATGATATCTTCCGGCGTATCGCCGAAATGCAAAAGGTGATCACCCGCCGTAAACGTTCCGTACAGCGTGCAGAGCGTAATCTCGAGGAAGCAGAAGACCTGCTGGCAGCGCTGGAAAATGAACGTGATGAACACCTCATTGCCAGCTGGGGCGACGCCCCCAACTGGCATGCTATTTTCAGTGCTTACGAGCCCACACATGCACTGCAGACATACCGGGACAAATGGGTAAGCACCGTACCCGGGCTTCGTACAACCGGCTACCACAATCTTGAGACCCGCCAGGCCGTGTTCGCGATTTGTTTTGAAACCAGCACGCAGGCAGAACTCATGCAGACTGTCCGCATGGTGGAATTTGTCATGCCGTACCTGCATGCAGACAGCCGTGGTGAGAAAACCATGATGATCTACAACGTGCCGGCACAAGACTGTTCACGCAGTTTCGTGTTCAACACCCATACCGGCCAGTACGGCATTGGCACGGACCGCTATATGCACCGTGCCGAAACACAGTCGTTCCCGTCACTGGAGGCCGCCCTGCGTCACCTGCAGAGCATTTCGGACACGGATAACGTGCCAGAACATCAGCATGAGTTAATCGATTACACGGACAGGAACTCTGGAGAGGCGGAATGAAAAATCCACCCAAACGCCTGTGCGACTGGAACGGCGCGACCGTGAAGTTGATACACGAAACCAGAAATAGCCTGGCAACATTACCTGCCGGGACCACAGGGAAAATTCGTGTGGGATACAAAAGTCGTAATGGTCTTACCTTCATCAGCAATCCGTGTGAATGCTGCGGCGTTCAGGTACACATAACCTGTATGCGTCCGGAGCATTTCGAATTACTTGAGCTTGTACAGGGTAATGCAGGAGAAGAGCAATGAAAGCCATTTCTGTTCGCCAGCCATAGACCTGGCTCATCGTCACCGCCCCCAGTGATGACAACCGTTACCCTGACCCACAACGCACAACGCGCAGAAAAACAGTGATGTGACAGGCGGATACCGCCATGTCACCTGAACAGACCAGCCTGATACAGTTCCCCGTCAACGTTCTGCCGGCTCCCCGCCCCGGCAAGGTAATTCCCGATGAAACAGTTTATTCCTGCAGTCATGCTGGCCGGCGTTCTGCTCGCCGGCTGCCAGTCCTTTTCTCGTCCGGCTCCTGCATCCGCCGCCCCTGACCGCTACGGTGCCGCATCCGATGTTGCCGTCACCCGGCATGCGCAGTACCGGATGTGGGATAAAGGTATTTATTCATCCACCACCCTGCAGCCCTCCGCCACACAACTCATCCGCGCGAACAGCGATGCGCTGTCCTTCGACTGGGAAGGCGATGCGATCGAACTGCTGGCTGAGCTGGCCCGCGTACGCGGACTGACGTTTAACTACAGCGGCGTCCGGCTCCCGCTGCCCGTCACGCTGCATGTGCGCGGCATGACGTTCACTAATGTCCTGCGCCTGATTGAGTCCCAGACCGCCTGGCGCGCCACGCTTCATCAGTACCCTGGCCTGCTGCAGGTCAGTTTTATGCAACCGGAGTCCGGAAGAAAATGAAGATCCTCCTCGCTGTCATTCTCCCTGCCGTCCTGCTGACCGGATGCGCCGGAACACCTCCGCCCGCACAGCCCGACTTATCCGCGGCCCCGCCGGATCTTAATACCTGGCTGCATCCACAGGAGAAGCATCACGGCGGGATTTCCGACACACGCTGGCAGATGCTGACGGAAGCCGGCAAAACACTGGGCTTCCGGGGTGGTAAGGCACAACGCTCATGGGAGCTGACTCAGGCGCTGATGGCGCGCGACTCCACCCTCACCGCCCTGTTTGACTTTCGCCCGCTAATTAGCCCGGAAGGCTGGCTGCCACCGGTGGTCGATGAGGCGCAGGATGTGGCGCATATCACGCCAGACCAGATACGCACCTCTTCCCGGGTCTGGAGCATCATTCGTCCTGAGCGCTTTGTCAGTAACCCACCGGGCTGGCGGGACTGGCTGCTGAAAGGGCTGGCCACCACGGCCACACCCGGAACCGAAGGCCGGGTGGTGCCTGAGGACAGCGCCCAGCGCGACGTCTGGGAAACGGCCCTCCGCCAGGGCTGGAAGGAGGGGCGGGAAAATGCGGACATGACGCTGGAAGCCAACATGAACCGCCTTACCCGCGATTACCGGGGCATGATGCTGTATGCCCTGCTCTGGCGCCAGGGCATGATCACCCGTCCTGAAGTCGCGGAGCAGATGCAGACCGTCACCGGCACCGGTCAGAAGATGATCACCGGCGACCGCGTCCGCCGTCTCAAAACCCATGCCGCGTTTGAACTGCAGAAGTCACGGTGGCGTCCTTCCGTCACAACACAACCCAAAGGAGCCCACGATGAGTCAACTGGCCTTACCCGATGAGTTCGGGCTTTTCCCGTTCAGCGGCGCGTTCAGCGCTGACGAGTTCAGGACCTTCTTCGCCTGGTGCGCAAAACACAGCGTCAGCGATGTGGATCTGGTAGGCGGATCGCCGGTCTCGGTCAGCCGCTACGGCCGCCGCGTACGCTGTTCTCAAAGCGTGCTACCTAATACCCTGCTCGGCAATATGCTGGACGATCTGCTGGGCCGGGAAATCCGTCCCCGGGTTCAGGGCGGCATACCGGCTGACCGCGCCATTCAGATTGACGGTGACATGCACGGTCGCTACGGTCTGGGTCGCGGAGAGCGGGTACGCCTGCGCACCCATTCAATCCAGGGCACCTCCGCCCGCGAGGACCGGGCCTTGTCCGTTTCACTGCGGGTGATCCCCCACGCCATCCCCGATTTCCTCAGCATGGGAATTGAGCCGGATCTGGCCGCCGCCATGCTGCCGGACAGCGGACTCGGGTTCATCTGTGGCCAGACCGGCTCCGGTAAATCCACCCTGCAGGCCGCACTGTACCGTTACTGCCAGAACACGCAGCCGGATCGCAAAATCGTGACCTACGAAGATCCGGTTGAATACATCCTTGGCCGGACGGATGACCTGCTGCCACCCCATCAGGCGCAGATAGGCCGCGATGTGGCCAGCTTTGCCGAAGGACTGCGTTCTGCCGTTCGCCGTAATCCGGAGCTGATTGGGATCGGGGAAATCAGGGATACCGAAACCGCAGAAGCCGCCGTACAGGCAGGTGAAACCGGGCACCTCTGTATCGGTACCATGCATACCCGCTCGCCCGGTGAATCGATCCCCCGCCTGCTGGGGCTGTTTCACCCGCAGATCCGCGATGCGATGGCCTGGGCGGTACTGGGTATCATGCGGTTTATTGTGAATCAGGTACTGGTCCGCACCACCGACGGAAAACGGCGCGCCCTGCGTGAGTACATTGTGTTTGACGATGCCCTGCGCAGCAAACTGCATGACCTGTCCCACGAACAGTGGGCAAGCCACCTCGATGGCGTTTTGCTCATGGAAAAACGCCGCATCGTCGACCAGGTTCGCGCGCTGTATTACTGTGGTGATGTGGCTCGTGACGAAGCGGCGCGTTACCTGCCTGCCGGAGAACTGACCGCATGAAAAAAGACGGATTCTGGCGCTACGCCACCCCGCCTGTCAGCGTGGCTGGCATTCCACTGCCCTTTCTGCTGATTTACCTCGCCTGGTTCCGCTGGCCCGAATGGGTCACGTTTTACATCTGCAGCGGGATCCTGGTGTTTTTTATGGGGCTGAATTTTTTCGGCTGGGGTGTCCGAACCATCCTCCGGCGCATTGTCAGCACCTTCCGCGGTAAAACCGCCTCGGGCCGCCCCTGGTGGTACCGGCATTTCACTGAAACCCCACGGGACTGGACAGGGCTGTAATTCCCCATCCGTTCGGACTGATAAAGGAAGCATTATGCAACCCCTCAAGCGCCGACTGTCTTGCAGTCTGGTATTGATTTCTGGTTTCGCTCTCGGTTTTCTGGTCTGCATGGCCTCACCGCTGGTTGATAAATACAACTTTATTCTCCCATGGAACAGCGAGTACACGGCCCATGACAGGATGATACGGGCGGCCATGTTTTCTGCGAAAGATGCGTGCGCCTACCTTACGTCTCGTACCTCCTTGCAGGAAAAAGTCCCCGACACGGCGCCCTGGTTTGCCTGCATAGCCGCACAGTATGAGGCATATTCAGATCAGTTTTATAAATTTGCGGTGGCGAATAAATATGTAGCCTGCAATGCGGAGCTAACTCGCAACAAATCCTGCCGTTTTATTGTCCGGGATGCGTTTACGGAAGATGGTCGCCCCGCCAGGAAACTTCCGCCACTCCCCCAGGCGTCCCCCGATACGAAGGAATAAACGATGCTTACCGTCACTCAGGGTGACATCACCCGCTTCAACGTTGATGCGATTGTTAATGCCGCCAGCACACATCTTCATCGTGGAGGGGGCGTAGGGGGGGGCGATACACAGGGCCGCTGGCCCTGTGTTATTGACAGCCTGCCGGACATATATCAGGCAACACGGTCGTATCCGAACGGGGGATGCCGTTCTTACCCCTGCGGGCCATCTCCCCTGCCGTTATGTGATTCATACAGTCGGCCCCCACTGGCTGTTCGGGCTGAGGGCCCGTCATCAGGATAAGTTGCTTGCAAAGGCCTACTACCAGGCCCTGATGCTTGCCCATAAAAATGCACTACAACGTATCGCCTTTCCCTGCATCAGTACCGGGCATTACTTTTATCCGCACGAGCGCGCGGCCAGGATTGCTGTCAACACGATCATCGACTTTCTGGCAGAAACCGGCACTGACATGGACGTGTTGTGCGTCTGCTACAACAAACGTGATTTTCGTATTTACCAGCGCCTCCTGGCGCCAGGCACATAAACCGAGGTTAGTCATGAGCCCCCCAGAGATACGCAGACCAATGGACATGTAACAGTACGTACTACCTCCCACAATCCCTGATCAGGCCCCGCCCCAGAGACCCAGAGTATCTCCCTGACTCTTCCGCCGGACAGACTCTCTCTGTCGTCGCTGGCCTGTCTTTCCCTGCCCATTTTTACGGAGTGTGACCATGATTAACCATCACAGAACATGGCTTGCCGTACCTGTTGAAGAAAAGGACGCCGCAGTACAGGCCCATCCCAGACTCGAAAACGGACAACAGGCCATCGTCTGGGATAAAGAACATAAACTGTGGTATGCCCGTCCCGGCGTGGAACTCGATCGACTGGAACGCTGGCTGCCCCGCCCACATACGTTGTCCATGAACGCAGACGATCCAGTGACAGAATTCGCACAGAAACTGGAAGAAGCAGGTCTCGTACTGAAAGGTCCTCCCGTCATGGACGGTACCCGTCAACGCGTCCCGACCCGTGATGACAAAAAGGGCGCTAAAAGCGGAGTTTACAAGGCCTTCCTTGACGGTCGTCCGGCAGGCTGGTACCGAAATTACCGCACATCTGATGAGAAGCCTACACAGTGGGTATATTCGGGCGGAAATGAAATGGATCCCCTGGCCCGACTTCATCTGCGCGCACAAGCGCAGCAGACCCGCGAGGACAATACCCGTGAGCTGGAACAGCAATATAACCGTCAGGCCGCCTATGCCGAACGCTATGTCTCCCGTCTCCCGCAGGCCACCGCGAGTCCCTACCTTACCCGCAAGGGAGTCCAGGCCGCAGAAGGGGTGCGCATCACCCCCAGAGGTGAACTGGTTGTCCCGTTCAGCAATGCGCAGGGGCAAATCAGATCCTACCAGCGAATCCCTGAAACCGGCGGCAAGGATGCCCGCATCCTGAAGGACAGTGAGAAAACCGGTAACTGGTTTGCCTTCGGCACACCGGTTAATGGCCAGCCACTGCTGTTTGCCGAAGGGTATTCCACAGCGGCCTCCGTGCATGAAGCCACCGGCCTGCCGGTGCTGATGACCATTGATGCCGGCAACATGATTGCCGTCGCCCGGAATGCCCGTGCCGTCTGGCCTGACAGTCGTTTCATCTTCTGCGCGGATAACGATCATCACCTCCGGAACCCGCAGACAGGTGAGCCGGAAAACAAGGGCATTCTCAGTGCCACGAAGGCTGCGGAACTGACGAATGGCCAGATCCTCGTGCCGGTTTTTACGCTTGCCGAACTCGACCAGAAGCTCACTGATTTTAACGATCTCGATGTCAGCCGGGGCAGAGAGGCGTTCCATCAGGAGATCAACGTTCACCTTATCGCAATGGGCGTGACCACGCCTTTCAGTGACTCTCCCGGGATACGTGAGGCGCTTATCCGCGCCGGTGTCGGACTCCCCTCTGTTCAGGAAACCACCATGGAAAAAGAAGAAAATACAGGCCTCGCGCCGACACCAGCAAATGACGCCCTGCCACAACCCGCCATACCGGACGTGGCGCCGCCCTCCGTCACAGGGCTGGAACAACAGGCTACACAGGATTATGCCCTCTTAAAGAAAAGTGAACTGGATCCTGCCACGCTCGTACGCAAGGCTGAAGCAGACCCCGCCTACAAAGCTGGACTCCTGTCAGCCATGTCACAGGATGCCGGAGATATGCAGTTCAACGGCCAGAGAGTTGACGCCACCGCCTTTGCTGAAGAAAGTTTCCGCGCCCTGACGGTATTTGCGCAGACTGTTTCGGATCTCACTACTCGCCATCAGGCGGAGAGCGATTTTACCCGCTACAGCAATCAGGAGCTTGATGCCGCCACCCTGGTACAGAACGCCGGTGCCGACCCGGCCTACCGGGAGGGGCTTCTGTCGGCGCTGGCGCAGGATGCCGGTGACCTGCAGCTTAACGGCCAGCGTGTTGACGCCGCCGCCTTTGCCGAAAACGCCCTGCGCGCCATGGCGACGGAAGTGCAGGCGAACGCGGAGAACACCACGCGCCGTCAGGCAGAGGGCGATTTTGCCCGTTACAGCGCCGGTGAACTGGATGCAGCCACTCTGGTGCAGAACGCCGGTTCCGACCCGGCCTACCGGGAGGGGCTTCTGTCAGCCCTGGCACAGGATGCCGGTGACCTGCAGTTTAGCAACGGCCAGCGTGTTGACGCCACGGCCTTTGCTGAAACCGCCCTGCGCGCCCTTACATCGGAAGCGCAGGCAGATGCTGAGCACGCCACACAACTGCCGACCACGCTTCAGCAGGAACCGGCGCCCGCGCAGACGGCTGTACAGGGGCCACTTGCCTCAGAGGCGCAGCCGCAGGTACCACAGCCCACAGCTGAGATTCAGGCAGGTACCGGACAAACGGAAGAGACCGCAGAACGCTCACTGCCCCCGGACTCCGCGCAGCCATCTGCAGTGTCGGATAACAATGCACAGCCGGCAGCAGTCGCGACTGCAGGTGAAACCGATACGGCCAGTCCGGCTCTTCTGACGGAACAGGGACAACAGGCCGCCGACGATCTTGCCCGTTTCATCCGTTCAGATCTCGACGCAACCACCCTGGTACAGAACGCGGAAACCGACCCAGCATACCGTGCTGGTCTGCTGGCCATGTTTGAACAGACCGGGCGTGACCTGCAGGCTCAGGGCCACGATATCGATATCGCCACATACGCTGAAAAAACCCTGCGTGACCTTACAGGGGAGATCCGGATGGATGAATCTGTTGCGGCATCCTCCCCTGCTGCGTCTGAGCCCGTGATGCCTGGTCAGGAGAGCAGCACCGAACAGGCTGTCGTATCCGGGCTCTCCCGGGAAGATCCCGGTGACACCCCACCGGCATCGTTGCGGGCACCGTCGGTGTCTGATGCAGCGGACGAACAGGAGGTGGAGGTGCCGCAGGTGATGGATGACGCCGTTCCGGTCATCGATCTCAGTGCGCTGTCCATGACCGCCGGGGACACCAGGGAGCCGGAGCCCCCCTTTATTGACATGAGTACATTCGGGAAGGAAAAACCGGAGCCGACCCGCCCAGCAGCCGGGGAGGCACAGGAACAGGCGGGCACTCCGGCTGCTGAACGGACAGAGGCCACAGCCGAAACGGCGGCCCATGCAGAAGAGGCTGACGGCATTGTCTGGGGGCCCCGCCGTCCTGATGTACCGCAGAAAGAAGATCTTGAGAAGATAATCAAGGCCCTGACGTGGGAAGAACTGCGTGACAACAGCCGGCTGTACCGGCTTGATGGCGAGGATGCGTTCCGCGACCTCGGTAACCGCCTGGAGATGTGCAACGGAGCAGGTCAGGACGACCGTAAGGTGCTGGCCGCCCTGGCCGTCGCTGCAAAATTTTACGGCGGCGTGATTGAACTGACCGGCAGCCCAGAGTTTAAGGAAAAAGCCATGCGGCTCATCATCGAGCATGACCTCGATATCCGCATGAAAATTCCGGCCCAGCGCGAACAGCTCGAAGAGATGCGTAAACAGTTGTGCACCACGCAGGACGCCGTGGTCACGCATCAACCCACCCCGGATCTGAACCGCCATACCCCGGAATCTCCCCCGCAGACGACGGCAGACCAGGCCACACAGGAGAAGACCTCCGGCGGGCCGCAACCCCAGGTACCGTTACCACCGAAGCCGACTGCGCCGGGCAATACCTCACCGGCAGCAACAGAACAGGCCGCCCCGGTACCGCCAGCCCCCGGCGAGGGTCCGGCTCCTTCAACTGACGCAAACAGCATTAAGGTACCGGATATGCCCGAAGAGCCTGCGCCGGCGGCATTGTCGCCCGGAGAGAGCGTCACGGCCGTACTGATGAATTTCGGTGAAGCCATGTATGAGAACAAGGAGCAGCGTGGCAACAGCTTCTTTATCGAACTGCAGAACCGGGGGGGCAGCCACACATACTGGGGACAGGATCTGCGTAAGCTCGTTAAGGACCATAAGGCGGGCGATGTGGTGACGCTGACCCTGAACTCCCGGGACACCTGGGTTGTCGACGGGGAGGAGCGTGAGCGGGTGAAAAACAACTGGTCCCTGACGGCTGCGTCCACCGGCATCGCCGTGGCCCATGACCGTCCGGAGCAGGGACAGCAGCTGCAGTCGTTCCCGGTTGATACCTTCGGCAAACTCACGCAGCACATCCGCCAGGCCTGGCCGGAGTACATGGCCGACCTGAAACTGCCTGCCCGTCTGGAAGAACGCCAGTTCTTCCTTGGCGAAGATCGTCATCCGGTGGCCGCACCGCAGGGGGCGGCAGGCATCACGCCGGCAGGCCAGGATGTGCCGGATAAACTGACGCCGGTCATGGCCTCCATGGACAGCCAGTCAAAACAGATGGATTTGCTGCTCGTCCAGTCTGTCGGTGAACACCTGCAGGGTGTTGTTCGCCTCAACGGCACACTCTATCCGGCACTCGCCTCCCCCACGGCGGATAACCGCCAGCTGGTTATCAACGCCATCACCGACCAGGGTCCCCGCTTTGCGGGCTACGGCCAGGCGGTGAATTTCGAACCGGACGGCGTTACCCCTGCCGCCCCTCAGCTGATGACGTTTCACCTGAAAGGCCGTGAAGAGGATGCCCCGCTTCCCGCCCGTCTCTACACACCGGAAAAACAGGATGATGCCCTTTTTCAGCGCCTGGGTTTCGAACAGACGTGGAAACAGTGGGACGACGCCCGAAAGCCGGAGGGCAGACAGGAAAAAGCGCTTCATCAGGAACACTCCCACAGCCCCGGCCACTGAGCCGTTAAGGAGCGAGAATGCGATATCTCATGCTGAAAGCCGGACTTCTGTCCGGCTTCATGCTTTTTTCTGCCGCGGCCACAGCAGCAGTCACCTGTCGGGCGGGTAGCGCCGCCCAGGCAGGAAGTCAGGCCGGTTATGAACGGGCCAGGACAGCCGCGACCGCCTGGTCGCAGCGGGAAAATAATGTCTCATCCTCCCTGCAGTCCTGTCTGTCCCGTATCAAAAAAATCACGGTCACCGTGCCGGAGTTTCCCAGCCTCGACGATGTGCTGTCGAAGCTGGAAAACGAAATTTGTGATGCTGCTGTGGACAAAGTAAACGAGCAAATTCCCGGCAATATCGACCCCTGGAAAAACTATTCTTCCTGACGCCTATGACAAACCTCACGCAAAAAGCCCCCCCGGCTAAGGGGCGGGCACCTGCCCCTGCGCCCGATCCGCTTAAAGCCGCTGTCAACATGATGCAGACGGCAGAAAAACGGCAGCAACTGGTGCCGGACATGATGCAGTCCAACCTCCGGCTGGGACTCGCCCTGCTGATCAGCCTCACCCTCAACGCCGTGCTGGTCTGGGGGATCTTCCAGAAAGAACGGGACTACTTTGCCACGGACAATGGACGGCTGGTCCGGCTTGCCCCAACAACTGAGCCGGCATGGAGCCAGGAGGACGCCACTGCGTTCGGCAGCAAGGCCCTGATGCAGGCCTTCAACCTGGATTTCGTCCATTACCGTGAGCAGGTCTCTTCGGTGGCCCCGCTGTTTTCAGAAGAGGGGCACGCCAGCTATATCCAGGCGCTGACAGCCTCCAACATTCTGGAAGCCCTGAAGGCCCGCATGAACCTGACGGCCACTGTTGGTGCCGGTGTGGTCGTGCGCCGTGGACGCCTGGCTGACGGTACCTGGTTCTGGACCATGCAGTACCCGCTACGCCTGCGTCTGGTCGGGCAGACAACCAGCCGGCCGGAGCAGGCCTTTACGTTTGAAATCACCATCCAGCGGGTGGATCCACGACAGAAACCGGTCGGTATGGAAATACGCCAGATGATCTCCCGCAACGCCCCCCGCAACTACTGAGGATCACGCCATGACATTCCGTTATCTCCTGGTCACGCTTCTGCTGTGTGGCCCGGCCGTTGCGGCAACCGCGGACGACAGCGGCTGGCAGAAGGCCCGGACGCCGGTGGCCGCCTCAACGAGCACAGCAGCAGCCGGTGCGCAGGCCGCACAGCCGGCGGGACATCAGGGTACCGGTGTGCCGGCCAGCCAGATGAGTGGCGAACTGCCGGCTCCCGGGCAGGCGTCTCCCCTGGTGGAGGAAGCCGCCAGTCTGGACTCCCCGCTGTCGCCAGATGAGATCCGCGAACTGCGCCTGCGCCTGACGGACAACGAACGTTCCGTCAGCGCGCCGGTCATCAGCGTCGTGCCGCGTATCAGTTCCCTCACCCTGAACCTGTCACCGGGTGCCAGCCTGCCGCTGGTCCGCACCGCGATGAACAACCAGAGTGTGGTAACGCTGACGGATATTCGCGGTGCGCCCTGGCCCCAGTCAGACGCGCCGCTTAACGCCAGTCCGGAGAACTTTGACGTGCAGTACAACAAGGGCAGCAATATGCTGGCCATCACTCCCCTGCGTCCGTGGGCATCAGGCAATATCTCGGTCTGGCTGAAAGGGCTTGATGTCCCCGTCATGCTCAACGTCACCAGTGGCGAGACCGACACACGGACCGCCAGCCAGGAGATTGACAGCCGCCTGGATTTACGGGTGCCGCGCACGGGGCCCGGCTCCGCGCTTCCCGGCACGCCGGTGGACAAAATTGCCCTGCACGATGCCACGCTGCAGGCATATCTCGATGGCATACCACCGAAAGACGCCCGCCGTCTGAAATTTCAGGGCAATGTGCCGGACACCGCGATCTGGCAGAGCGGCGATGACCTGATGGTCCGCTCCCGCGCCATGCTGCGCGACGAGTTTGAGCAGACGCTCTCGTCCGCCGACGGCACACACCTGTGGAAACTGCCGGTCACCCCGCTGCTGACCTTCTCTGTGAACGGCCAGTCCGTACACGTCACCCCGGAGCTGGAATAATCATGAGCGCAGAACAGGATGCCGCGAATAACGGTAAAAAAACCCTTTCCATTATCATGCTGGGCCTGCTTATCGCGCTGGCCGGGGGGTACTGGCTGATCTCCTGGTGGCACCATGACGACGGCACGGACTCGGCCGTAAACCTGAACGGCACGGCAACAAGCGCGGGCTCTCAGACCACCGAAACTCCGCGTTACCGCGAGCTGCTGAAAGCGTCCAACGACCGCGGAGCGGCAGAGGCCGCACGCAACAACACGACGTTTATTGCAAGTCTGCCGGTCGGTCTTGACAGCCGGGAACCGCCTCAGACGCGTCCCCCTGAGCCCGACAGGCCCCCACCGGTACAGCCGGAGCCGCCACCCGCGCCCCGGTCACAGGCTTCCGCGGCCGCGGAGCAGCAGGCGAATGAAAAACGCCAGGAACGGCTGCAGAAACTGCTGACCCGCATCAGTCTCGCGCAGGGCAAGGGCACGCGCCCGGAGCGGGCCCGGTTACTTCATGAGGGTGACACTGTCACGTCATCAGCCTTGTCCCTGGCCACCGCCAGCCTGTCGACGGACGTGGGGCAGACGCCGACGCCACAGACGCTTATCCCTGCCCTTACCCGCGTGGGGGCCACCATGGAAACCGCTGTCGACTCCGATAACCCCGGTTCTCAGGTGGTGGCAGAGATACCCGCAGGCTTTCTTGCAGGTGCCCGTCTTCATAGTGCATCGGTGAAACTTGCCGGCAACGGCGTGGAAATCCATTTCTCCCGCATGAGCTGGCAGGGGAAGACGTTCAGTGTCAACGCATATGCCCAGAGTGAACGCACCCTGATGTCATCTGTCGCCAGTGACGTCAGCCACCGATGGGGGACGCACATTGTCCTGCCCGCCATCCTGGGGGGACTGGGCAATGTGGGTAGTCTGTACAAAGAGTCCAACACGCAGATCCTTCAGACCAACATGAGCACCGTCACCGGCCGGGCAGGTAAACCTGATGCAGGCACCGTAGCAGGCGTTATCGCCGGCGGAACGGCCCAGAAAGGTGCGGAAGTCATCAGCCAGGAGGTGGCCCGGGAGCCCTTCCGTCAGGTCACCGTCAACCAGGATGAGGTGATCTCCATTCTCTTTGTCGATGCCGTCACCCCTGACGACGTTGTCGGACAAAAAAACTCCGCGTCACCCGCAGCCAGCACGTCTGCACCATCCGGTATGGCCACCGCGGAACAACTATCTGAAACCCGCCTGCAGGAAGCCATTGCTCGCCGTCAGGCCGAAATCCGCCGCCAGTATGGCGGCACTGAACCCAGTAAGGAGTATGAATGAGTCAGCAAGATGAACTTATCACCGATGACGACGCAGTCGATTTCGGTGAAGCCGATACCGGGGAGAAAAAGCCCTTCTGGAAGCGCGAACTGCTGTTTGGCTACTCGCTGCCCTGGCTTCTGGGGGCTACGCTGCTTGCCGGTGCCGGGATCTGGTATCTGTATGGCCCCTCCCTGTCAGGCCTGGTGTCCCGCCCCGGAAGCGCCGAATTCAGCGAGGTGGACCACACCCTGAACAACACGGCCGGGACAGCACAACCCGCAGTGCTCCCGCAGAGCGGGACTCAGACAGGGACACAGCCTGAGGTGACCACGCCCGGGCAGACCGCCATACACGACGACACCGTGGCGATGATGACGGATATCCGTGATGAGCTGAACGCGCGTGACAGCAGGATAAACTCCACCCTTGGCACTCTGAAAGACAGCGTCAGCCAGATCTCAGAGGCCATCAAACGGGACGAGGCGTATGCGGTGGAAACCCGTAACCAGCTGATGGCGCTGACGCAGCGCCTGGCTGCGATGGAAAGCCGTCTCGCGGCGAGCACCGTGGCCACGCCCAAACCCTCGTCCGGCAAACGGCAGGCTGCCAGCCCTGTTGCCGGTATGAAGGTGGTCTCGCTGGAAAACGGAATGGCCTGGATCAAATGGCAGGGCAGTACCTGGGCCGTCCGGGAGGGCGACACGCTGGGTAAGGTCACCGTCAGCCGGATTGATCCGGCCAGCCGCTCCGTCACCACCTCCGGCGGAACGCTGCGCTGATGGCTCTCGATGCGCTGACCGCCATCGAGAACTTTGCATCGGGAATATTCAGCAGCGGGATCAACTTCCTGTTCACCTGGGGTGAAACGCTGGGATTTATCTGCCTGGCGCTTCTGTTAACCCGGGCCCGCTCGACAACAGCCGTACCGCTGTCCCCGGGGAAGTTCTTTGGCGGCCTGTTTGCCTGCGCGGCCATGGTATCACTGCCCTCCATCATCAATGCCAGCGGCGCGCAGTTCGGCTTTCATTCCACCACCTTTGATGCCATCGCCTACGTCCAGCCTTCAACCTTCGGAGAGGCGGCCGGCGCGGCAAACGCCGTGCTGTCGCTTGCCCGGCTTGCCGGTGTGGGCTTTGTTCATTCCGGCCTGAACATGTACCGCATGGCCGGTCTGGAAGGCCACACAGCGCTGAGTTCCAGCGAAAGCATCCGCTCAGCCACCGTCAAGGTCGTGGCGGGTACAGCCCTTGTTTTTTCACCGCAGCTTATCGACAAGCTGCTGGCCAGCATTGGCCTCGCTTTTTAACACCCTCAATTATCCATCCCCAAAGGAGACTCTATGTCACTGTTCCGTGCCCTGACGGCTCGTCTGTATGCCGTCGTCTTTTATATCCAACTGACCCGGATGGCTCTGCGCGAACGGGCAGTTCGTGGCCTGCTCGCGCTCACCATCGGGTTGTTGCCCGGTATTTCGCTGGCTGACGGCGACATCGCCGACATGTTTGACAGCGCCGCTGCCGGTGCGAAACGCGCCAAAACATCCGGTCTGGATATCTTTCAGATGGTCGGTCTTTTTATTTTCGGTGCCTCCCTGCTGGCGTTCAAAAAAGTGGGTAGCCACCCGCAGGTTACCCTGGGGCGATGTGTTGCCGGCCTTCTCATTGGCGCCGGGCTGTTTATTATCCCGGAACTGATCAGCCGCTCCCAGAAACAGATGGGAACAAGCTCAATCACTATCAACTGACAGACAGGCCAGTGCCGGTCTCTGCCGGCGCTGGCTGAGGAAACCTTTATGCTGATATCCCCCGCTGTTCTGCTGCCCTTACAGGGCCTCACCGTGCTGCGCGCTGACCATGCTAACGTCATCGCCCGTGACGAACGGGACAATCAGGAATTTGTACTGGCGGAGTGCAGTTCTCCGGCCATCGCCGGCTGCCGGCTGGCGTTGTTCAGACACGCCTCAGGAGGTCAGGATGAGCATCGCTAAAAAAACGCAGGAGCCCCTTTACCTGCATCCGCTTCCCCTGCCCGACGTGGTCCACACCACGGAGCCTATGTTGCCGGCACCAGAGAAAACTGACGGCGGACGCTGCGTCTGCTGCCGGGCTGACGTGAAACACCGCTTTGTGCTGCCGGAGTCCCTGCCGCTGACCCGGCTGTTACAGACGGCAGAAGACGCGCTTATTCGCCTTGACCGGGCCCGGGATGCCCTGCTGCGCCTTGAGTCCCGCCAGCCGCCGCAGGAGCCGGCAGAACGGCAGAAGTACCTGAAAAACCTGAAAGCCGCCAGAACCAGCCTGGAGCATGCCACCCTGTCCGCCCGTCGTCTCGCCCTGCGTCATATTCCCTGGCGCAGCATCACGGAAACGGGCGCGCTGTCAGCACAGGAGCGGACAGAGCTCAGCCTGCCGGCAGCGCCGTTCCATCTTTGTTATCTCTGCCATGCCTGGCATGCGCTCAACGGCTATGCGGCCGCGCAGGGTACCATGGTCTGGTTGCCTGATTTGCATCCGCGCAGCGTTGTGGCCCTGAACCGCAAGGCCCTGCGGGCTGTCTTCAGCACCAGTCCGGCGACGGTGCGTGAAGGGCGAAAGATCCTGTCAGAACTGCTCCGCCACCGCCTGCCGGTAGAAGAACGATTCGGAGGATTTCGTCCGGCAGATTTTGCCGATGCCCTGCGCCGTTTCCCCCCCTCGATGCGCGATGAACTGCGGGAGAAGATGTCGGGCGTGGCGCTCATTCTGACGCCGGATTCGGTTACGGACCGGGAATACCTGCAGGAGAACAACTAAGTGAACACGCTTGTGCATATGAGCCGGTAATCACGTCCTGGTATTTCACATACGAAAACAGTTTCCCTTACTTATATACCGCAGGCGTCACCCCGTCTTTCCATTTTTATTTTTGCGCAGCCCTGCCTGCAGGCACCTGTTTCCCGCTCATCCGGAGTCAGAACATTCATGAACATTAAACGCATGGTCTTCGCCATTGAAGATATGATGAACACGTTTTCCCGTTTTGCCGTCTCGGCAGACTTTGTTGACTACTGTGACCTGCGCACGGTTATCGGCCTGGATAAACAGGATCTGGAACTGCGCCCCTGGCTGCAGGCACCGTATATCGGCGTCACCCACCAGGGGTATTACCTCTCCGTCTTCGAGATTGCCGGCGCACTACGGGACATGGACGAAGAGGCCCCGGCAGACCATCCGGATGCATTTGAAGGCCTCATTACTCACCTCGCCACAACGCTCAGTACCAGCTACAAAAACACCGGCCACAAGATGGCGTTTATCTTTGAGCGCGATCAGGAAAAGGGGGAAAGTGAGATCAGCACGATGATCGCCCCGCAAAAACGGGCCATCCGCCACACGGCCATTCAGCTTGATGACATTCTGGAAGAGAAAATCACCACCCTCTCACCCTGGCTGGTCCGGGAACGCTGCTGGCTGGCCGTCTGGAGTTCACCGCTGCTGGTCAGCCAGCAGGAACGGGCAGACTTTAACAAAACGATTCGTGAAGTGAATGATAAAGCCCCGCTGGCCCGTTTCGGTCAGCAGCCCTGGCGCTGGATGATGTCCGGCCTCAAAATCCGCCATGACAGCTTTATCACCACGCTGGAGAAGGCGCTCGTCCGGGGCGGTGAAGGCCTGCTGGTACGCCTGATGGACATCCCGGAAGTGTGCAATGAAATCCGTCGGGAAATGGCTCGCAACAGCACGTCATCACAGTGGCGGCCGCTCCTGCCCGGAGACACCGCAGTCGCCGGGGTGCGTCAGGACGACGATAACTCTGCCCTGCTTGCGCCGTACCTCAACCTTCAGGTGTTCGGCAACTCGCCGGAAACCGTAGGCAACCTTATTCACACCGGGGGCCTCTGGCACGGGATGGTGACCCTCACCCTTCCGCCACAGCACCCGAAAAGTTTTAATGAACTGGTCAAAGCCGTCCCCCGGGCCGTCCCCTGGCGCATCCGCATCGATGTGATGCCCGGCGGCATGAAGGCGCTGGGCGGGAAAAAATTTCTCGCCTCCTTCGGGCAGTTTATTCCGTCCATCCGCCCGCTGTATGACGCCTGCACGCAGTTGGCCCGGACGGATGAGCGCGATCCGGTGTGCGTCATGACCATCGTGGCCACCACATGGGGCCCGACGCAGGAAATCTGCACCCGCAACCAGATGCTGCTGGAATCCGCCCTGCAGGGATGGGGCGTATGCAGCACCACCACCGCATTCGGCGATCCGCGCCGGGGATGGGTGAACACCATGCTGGCCGCCTCGGCGGGCTCCGGCCCCGTACCTCTCTATCCGCCGCTGTCCCATGCCCTCTCGATGCTGCCCTTTAACCGCCCGGGGACCGTCTGGCGGGGAGAAGGCAACCTGATGCTGCATACCGAAGACGGCTGCGCCTGGGAGGTGGGGCTGGCGTCATCACGGCAGAACAAGCACACCGAGCTGGCCCCCGGGGATTCCGGTCTGGGCAAATCGGTGCTCATCAACACCCTCACGGAGATACAGGTGGCGTCGGCACAGGCGTCGCTCCCCTATGTGGCCCATATCGACAAAGGCTTCAGTGCCGTGGGAACCATTGAGCTTATCCGTGACGCCCTGCCGGAAGGGCGCAAGGATGAGGCCATCTCGATCATTCTGAGCAACGATCCGTCCCAGTCGCGCAACATCTTCGACATCCTGTACGGTGCCCGTGAGCCAGTTACCCCGGAGAAACAATTCATCCGCGCCATGCTGACGGCGTTCTGTATCGAGCCGGATAAGGGAACGCCTCCGAATCCGACGGACACCGGGCAGATTATGGATCGCCTGATTGAGCTGGCGTTCGATCTGCGCAGTAGCGAAGAACCCAACATGTACCGGGAGCAGGTTGAACCGGAAGTGGATACGGCTCTGCAGGAGTCGGGACTGTGGGAACAGCATGATGCAGACTGGTGGCAGGCCACGCCATGGTATGAAGTCAGAGATATTCTGCACGGGAAAGGATTGCTGCAGGCCGCCCAGCGCGCCCATTACCAGGCGGTACCTGAACTCGCTGACATGCCGTCCTTTCTGAAACACCAGTCCATCCGGGAGAGTTTTGGCCGGATCCAGCGTAACGGCTCTCAGGAACCTTTACTGGAATATATCGAGCGCTGCCTCATCCAGGCCCGGCAGGAATATCCGATGCTGGCCAGCCGGACGCGTTTCGCACTGAACCCGGACACGCGTATCGTGAGCGTTGATCTGAACAACGTGGCCGGGGACAAAACGCCGGCGGGTCGCCTGAAAACTGGGATCATGTACCTGTTTGCTGGTCACATCACCGCCGGGGATTTCACCCTGCCGCAGTACCGCAACGAAGTGCTGAAAGTGCTGCCGGTGGCGTACCATGCGGGCATTCTGCGCCGTATTAACCAGCTCGACAGCGAGATGAAGACCAAAATCTACGACGAGCTGCACAACGCCAAAGGCATCGACTTCATCTGGGATGCGCTCGATACCCAGGACAGGGAGCAGCGTAAGTTCGGCATCCGCACCGTGCTGAGTACCCAGTTCCTGACCGATTACCCGAAAAGTCTGCTCGATTCCGCCAACACCCTCTGGCTGCTGCGCTACCGCCAGGAAGACATTCCCCTTTTACGGGACAGTTTTAAGATCCCCGAACACAATCTTCAGGCATTCCTTCGTATGCCCGCCGGCCCGGCTGCAGACGGCAGTGGCGTACCGATGCTGTGTATGATGCGCACGACCCAGGGCACGCTGGCCCGGATTGTCCGCTTCACGCTTGGCCCGCTGGAACTCTGGTCACTCAACTCGGACAAAAAGGACGGTGCGCTGCGCCGCCACCTGAAGGAAAGCCTCGGTTCTGCCCGGGCGCGCCAGCTTCTGGCTTCGACCTTCCCCCGCGGCTCGGCAAAAAAATACATTGAGCACCGGGAACGTAACGCCGGCGCGCGCGGCGAAAAAGGTGTCATCGCTCAGATGGCGGAGGAGATGATTAACAGTCTGGGGTACAACCTTTGAGATGTCTGATCCACCTGACCCCGCGCTGCAGGCGACCGGCACGCGGTCAGGTCAGTCTGGCACGCCTGCTGCTTGACACTGGTGACGCGCAGTTCGCCCTGCCGTCCGGTCATTTCCGGACAGATAATGCTCCGGGTAACCGTGCCGTGTACGCCACAGATGCCCGCGAGGCACCGGACGCCACCGGGGTCCTGCTGAGTCTGCCTGAACACCCGGTGCAGCTTGTCACCACCGCCATCTGGCGCGTTGATGAGCCCGGCGAACCCGTCCGGGAAGCCCGGCATGTGGTGCAGTGGCTGCTGCCCGTATCGCACGCTGGCCTGCTGAGCGACGATGTCTGGCTCTGGCCGGTACAGTCTGACCATCCGCCGCTCAGCCCAGGCGACTGGCCTGTGATGGATATCACGCCGCCGTCCATTCCCCGGATTCAGCGCCGGGGGCTGACGGTCATCGATACCCGTAACACCCGCGGCCGGATCATCCGCCGTTTCCAGACCTTCCCCCTGGTGGCACTGTCTCCGGAAACTGTCTCCGTACGCCTGCCCGGCCAGACCACACAACTAACCTGAATACAGAGGTTTTTATGCAACGATGCCGACTTTCCGCACTGATGCTGCTCATGGCTGCGGGTCTGCCGCAGCTCGCCTGCGCCTATACCGTGAATGTGAACTCCAGTATCCCGGTGACCACACAAATCCTGCCCGAGATGGCAACCATCCAGGGGACGCTCGCCGAAATCTTGCGTATGCAGCAGGCCACCGGCACGGCCATCAACCAGAACGCGGACAAGCTGGCCACCATCATCAGCCAGGACGGGCAGGCCACCCGTCAGCAGATGATATTCGGCAACGAGACGCAGCGGCTGGAAGAGGCCCGACGGAGTTTCTCCGTGCCGGACTCCATCTGCAGTGATTCCGCGTCAGGGGTGGCAGCCACCACCCGCAGCGCTGCGGGCAGCACCGCCTCACGGCTCTCGTCCGGTGGCGGCGTCAGCAGCACCCCGGTCCGTCAGCGCATCGCCGCAGTCGCGGAATCCCAGGCCCGCGATGCCTATGACGGCGCGAACGTGCATGCGGCCTACTGTACCGCCGCTGAATATGCACGTTACGGCGGCACGGATGTCTGTCCCGCCGTCAGCGACCTGCCCGGTGGTGACAGCCAGGTACGCTCGGTCTATGACGGTGCCGGGCCGGAAGGCCAGGCACCGGCCGGCACCTGGACACAGGAGCAGATCGACGCGGCCATGGCCTACATGAAAAACACTGCCCGTCCCTCTGCCGGGCGCACTCCCGGCAAGGGGGAAGTGAAAACCCTGACCGGGCGCACGTATGTCGGCTTGCTGAACGAATACAACGGCATCATTGATGCCGCCTCGGAGCCCCAGCTGTCGCTGATTGCGGACAGCAAACCCAGTGAGGCTACCCGGGATGCGCTCCAGGAAGCTCTCCAGTCCCCGTCTGCCGCCCAGTATTTTGATGAGGTCGCCTCTCCGGAGGCAAAAGCGAAGGGATACATGAGCCAGCGGGAATTTGAGTTATTTGAGGCCGGGCGACGCTACGCCAACACGGCATATATTTCCGACCTGCAGCAGATGGACGGGGATAACCTGATACGTGAGCTTATTCGCACCACTTCGCAGATGAACTGGCAGCTGAACGACATCAAGGAGCAGTTGCGCAAGGGGAATGTAATTAACGGACAACTGCTGGCCACCACTGCCCGCCTGGCGTATACCCCGAGGCTGCAGCAGCTGGAATCCGCCATGAACCAGGGGACCGCTCGATGATAACCGATGACAAACCGAAGAAACCCCGCCGCCTGTGGCGTATCACCCGCGGGCTGCTGAGCCTTTTCCTGCCGGTGCAGGAGACACAGTGGTACCTGCGCAGTTCCCGGGACGTCACCGCCCGCAACCTGGCACGTATCCGGAAGGCCTTTCCGGAACTGGATGTGACGGAAGAACCCCCGGAGTCTCCGGACTGGGAGGCGGCCGTGGCCGCCTCCGGGCAAACACCGGAAGCGCTGGAAAGCAACTACCTTACGCAGCGCCGGCGCTGGCGGCTCATGTTCTGGCTGCTGGCCATTCCGGTGCCGCTGTTCACCCTGGGGCCGGTATACGCCGGCAACGGCCTGACCTTTCATCAGTTCAGCACCGGCCTGGTGCTGTTCTCCGGTGCGGGGGTGGCCTGGTCAAAAGCACTGATTGTGACCTTCCGGCTGTGGCAGTTGCGTAACCGCCGGGTGAGCGAGGCCGAACGCGGAACCTTCCGGCACTTTATCGCGGAAACCCGCGCTGTGCGCGATGCCATTCGTGGCGACTGACACCAGGCCCGAAACGACAACGAAAACCTGATGATTCGGGCGCTTTCGCCGATAACAACACGCATCAGAACAGAATCAACGGCATGCACATGAAACTGGTCAACGGCAAACCCATTAAACACATTGCAAAGCTCTTTATCGACAGGGCGTCAGAATGCCGGGGGAACATCCTTCTTACCGGGGCTTCCGGCACGGGGAAGACGCTGATACTCGCGCATTATCTGGCAGACAACCCGGCTGACTGGCATGATTTCAATGAGGTGATGCCCGTACCGTCCATGCTGACGCCGGAGACGCTCTTCCCAGCGCACAGCGTCGCCATCATTGACGTGCCGTATCTCGATACGGCATGCCAGGAAGTCCTGCTGAATGTACTGAGAACGGCCCGCCGCGATGGGCGGCGGCTTATTCTCTCCTGCCAGACAGCCCCCTACTGGCTGATGCTTCCGCAGTTTGAGATGCTGTTCCGCCTGAAACGCCTTCGTGACGGTCACGGCATCAGCATTGAGTGTCACAATATGAACTTACTCTCATGCCGTAACGCTGAAAGCCTTCACGACTGACCTGCCTTCGCAGTGCACCTGTGTTACAGTCTGTCGTCATCCCCTGAACACATATCGCTACGGGAAAATGAAAGATAACACGACCCCAACACCCCATGATGCAGCCTTTAAGGCAATCATGTCGCGGCCGGAAGCCGTCAGGGATTTTATGGATATCCATCTTCCGGCGGAACTGCGCGCGCTCTGTGATTTCAGTACACTAAAACTGGAAAACACCTCTTTTGTTGAAGATGAATTACGGGGCTATTACAGCGATCTGATCTGGTCCCTGCGCACCACGAAAGGCGGTGATGGTTACATCCATCTGCTCGTGGAACACCAGTCATCGCCGGATCGGCACATGGGCTTTCGCCTCATGCGCTACGCTGTTGCGGCGATGCAGAAGCACCTTGAAGCAGGCCATAAAAAGCTGCCGCTCGTTATACCGATGCTGTATTACGCAGGAAAACGCAGCCCCTATCCCTACCCGGTTAACTGGCTGAAAGAGTTTGATGATCCGGAACTGGCCGCTCAGCTTTACAGCAACGATTTTCCGCTGGTTGACGTCACTGTCATTCCGGATGAGGAAATTATGAAACACCGCCATATCGCGGCACTTACGTGGCTACAGAAACATGTCCGCGCCAGGGACAAGCCAGACGATGTGGAGCGCCTTGCAATATTGTTCCAGTCAGAGTATACAGACGGACAAACTCTGACCATTCTGGTAAACTATCTGATACAGGCGATTGACAAACCTGAGCCAGAGAAATTCCTTCAGGCACTGGCCCAACGTCTGCCACGATACGAGGAGGATCTCATGACTATTGCTGAACGTCTTGAACAAAAAGGTCGGCAGAATGAAGCCGAAAAAATTGCGAGAATGATGCTTAAAGATGGCTATGATGAGTCAGTCATCAAAAAATTCACTGGCTTTACTGTCAAAGAACTGAAAGAGACGAAAGAACATAAGCACTGATTCTTTCAGTGTTTTCAGGAGAGTCTTATGACTATTGCTGAACGTCTTGAACAAAAAGGCCGACAGGAAGAAGCCAAAAAAATTGCCATGCAACTGCTTAAGATGGGTATGCCACCTGAAACGGTGAAACAAGCCACCGGCCTTTCTGACGAAGCGCTGAAAAAATTGCGCCATTGATACTCATCTTCCGGCCATTATGGCCACATTCCTGACTTCCTGAAAACCGGGCACCCAGCCCGGTTTTTCTTTGCCTCCCCGGCAACCGACATTCTCCCGGAGTTATCGTGAAAAAACACCTTCTTGCGCTCTGCGCAGGCTTTCTTGCGCCTGTCGTAACTGCACGGGCTGCCGTCACCTATGAAGATATCGTGTCGGCGGCCACCAATGCCCAGGATTTATCGCGCCAGGCTCTGGTGACCATATTTGGTGACGTAGTCACCAACCCGCTTGCCGGGGGTAACACCACGATGGTCGGTAATCTGTTTGCCCTGTTTAACGGCATCATCGCTATTCTTGCCGTCGTCTGGTTTATCTTCATCGGCCTGCGCCATATCAATAAAACCGGCCATCAGGGCAAGGTGTTCAGCGCCGATCGTGACATCGTCGGCACCATGAGCACGGTTGCCGGTTTCCTGATGATTATCCCCACGGCAAACGGATGGAGTCTGGCCCAGCTCATTATGCTCTGGGGCTCCTCCATTATGGGCGTCGGCTCTGCCAATCTGATGGTACAGAAGGCCGCAGATGACATAGCCAGCGGTTATTCTCTCACCGTCCAGCCCACGCAGTCCTCCACCCGCACGGCCGCCCGCGGCATTTTTGAGATGCAGCTGTGCAAATACGCCATTAACAATACGCTGGATGATTTCAACAGCACGATGCCCTCTTCCACACCGAAGATGACAGAATCGTCCGGCACCAGCGGCGGTACTTATACCTTCCGGATAAGTAACGGCAGCGGCGTGTGTGGGACGGCCAGCATTCCGGAACAGCAGGGCAGCGACGTTTCGTCTTCCGGTGGCTTTTTTAATCCGTTCAGTTCCGCAGACACCCGAGAAGTTGTGGATGCGCAGCACACAGCCATGGATACGATGATTAAAGACATGGATGGTGTGGCCAGCGAGTTTGTGAAAGCGTTTATGGACAAGCGGGCAAATGATGCCGGCACGCTGCCGGACATTGAAAGCCGTATCCAGCAGGCAGCAAACACTTACGAACAGACGGTGCAGAAAGCCCTTCCGGCGCAAAATGAGCAGAGCGGAATACAGGACAACCTGCGTAACTATCTCGATACGTATGGATGGGCATCACTTGGGGCCTGGTACCAGACGTTTGCGACTGCAAACCAGCGTCTGACGGAAGTGGCCAGTCGCTCACCATCGACCAGCGGCATGTCCACCCTAGGGGAAGTGGGTAACGCAGAGTTGTTCACGGCAATGATAACTGCCTACCGCACCCAGTTGCAGAACTCTACCTACGCACCTCCACTTGGTATAACAGTATCAGAAGACGAACAAAAGGCTGTAGATGGCAATGATCCAAACAGTGTTTTAATGAATACGATAGCGGGACCAATGCAGCGATTCACCAATAAAATAGCAACAATAGCTAGTGGGACAGGGACAGAGAGCAGTCAAGTCAACCCATTGATAAAAATGAAAAACATAGGAGATTATACACTAGTAGCAGCAGAAGGGACGCTTACTGCATTTACTGCTACAAGAGTGCTAGCAGCAATGGGGGAAGGTTCTCTTATTGGTAAAGCGCTCAACCTTACTACCGGTACTGTGAGTGGAGTAAATAAAGGCTTAGACGCCATATCCCCCGCCGTGTATTTCCTGCTCTTATTGTTGTTTACAGCAGGTTTCACGTTGTCCATTTATCTACCTTTTATCCCTTTCATCTACTGGATGACCGGGATTGGTAACTGGATTGTCAGCGTTCTGGTTGGATGTACCGCAGGACCGCTATGGGGGGCGACGCACCTCGGAACATCACAGGATCGCGGTAGCAGGGCTGCCTACGGGTATATCTACCTTATCGATACAATGATCCGTCCACCACTGATGGTGTTCGGATTTTTCTTTGCATCGGTGGCGATCATTGCTGTCGGGACGATTTTGCATGCTCTGTTTGGTGCAGCACTTGTGAATGTTCAGGCCACCTCGTTGACGGGACTGTTCAGCCTGATTGGTTTTTTGATGATCTACGCCCGTCTCTGTACTGCACTGGTTTCCAGTATGTTTGCCCTGCAGGCTTATCTTCCTGACTACGTCATTTCGTTCCTGGGTGGACGCGATGCAGCCAATACTCTGGGTAATATGGCGAGTTCTGTTAGAGATATATTTGCGGCCGGGGGACAAAATATGCGTAGAACACCAGGTGTTGATGTAAAAGCTCTGAATAACAAACCATCAGATAAAGATGGTATTAATGGATAAATGATGGACTTGGAATCGATGAAATTATAATATAAGGAAAATACGTGGAGGAGTTTAAAATGGTCGATCGCTATCCTAAATGGTGGTTTTTCTATCTTGTTGCAAAGTCATTATTCTATGTCGCTGGAATACTAAGCCTTATCTTTTATGGAATTGTATATATCACCGTAGCCAATAGTTATGATGAATACATAATTGGTTTTGGCTGCTGGGTCCTGCTTGTTGCGCCGTTTGCTGTAAATTATTTTATAGCGAAAAAACGCAAACAGAAGATCCAGTCAGCTTTAGTTGAAATCAAGGCTACTGGCCATTTCAACCCAACGAAAGAGTCTGAAGCATGGTTCTTCTGGAAAAACACCTATCTTGGCTTTGACTACCACAAGGGCACAATCGTGTACATCCGGATCTACCCGGGCAATGTCATGGATGTTATAGGCTTTGATGCTTACAGCCTCACCCGCACAGAGGTTGAGGGTTCTAAGCTACGCCTGTACACGAAGTTAGCGTCACTGCCAATGATCCCCATTGATACTTATGCAGCTTCAAACCTGGCTAACCACATCCATGCGATGAACAATAAAGGCTACTCATACAACTTCAACTTCCCGGAGATTGTGAAGCAAAAACGTCAGAAACTCGAATCTCTTGCCGGAATGCCTGTACCAGATTTAGTGTAACCACTAACTCTTTATCCTCCAACGTAATTTGCGTTAGCCGGGTCCTCATCCCGGCTTCTTTTTACCTGTTGTGATATTCCACTATAAATAATGTTCATTATTCTTTTTTTAGATCGAAATTCTGAACATTACATTTAAGGTGGATTTAAATAACGCAGGAGATGAAAATAAAAACAACCAATCAAAAGGCGATCCATATCAGATCAACCCAATACATTCTCAAAGCCGATCAATTATTAGCTCGGGGGAAATTTCACTGCCGTAATATGTGTGTTGATTCTAAAACTTGTGGGATTAATTAAGAAACAGTAGTGTGAGACACACTATCAGCAGGCACCAGATGGCGGGACTTCGTGGTAGTTTCATAGCATACTTCTCCTTGCCTTTCGGCAGGTAAGCGGCTAATCTGATGTTGTCTATGCATCGGATCGCCTCGGGTTAATTGAAAAATTACTCGGGGCTTTCTTCTTTCTGCCTCACAACAAACAGCATCTCTGCCACTGGCATGAGGCAAAAAGCCTCAAGCGCCGCGCATGTTATACCATTAATCCACTTCCCCTGACCACGGTTGCTCTCAGTAATTAACTGAAATCACGGCAGTTCATTGCCTGTTTCAGCACCTGCTGCATCTCTTTCCCCTGTGTTCGCATCAACAAAACAACCTTTCAGAGGTGAGTCCTATGTATTCTTCCCGTACCGGTACGTCTGTGGATCCCATGGACTACTGGGGTGTTCTTGCCGTGCTGGGCCTGATGATGCTCCTGGTTGCCTGGCTCTTTCTCCCGGAGTTTGTCTACTGGTCCTGCTTCCTTCTTCATACGCTGTGGGGCATGGTTGACTTCGGGCCGTTCCATACCTGGGCCGCTCCCCGTTATAACCTGCTGGCCACCACAGGTAACAATGCTGAACACGTCACCCTCGACCAGTGGATAAGCGTCATGGAGCAAACCACCGGCATCCTGATGATTTTTCTCATTCCGTTATCTGCAGCTTCCCTGTGGGGATGGATACGCCACCCGGCCAGAAACTGGTACACACGCCGCCCTCTGGATATTCACTCACTGCCGTTCGCGATGGAAAACATCTCACCGGCTATCGCACCGGTGCTGCAGGAAGGCGATCCGAAACGCCTGTTGCTCGTAAAACGCCGCCCGCAAAGACGTCCGGCCATAAGGCCGGAAGAGTTCGCCGACGAACATAAGCTAATCAGTAATATGCAGCTCGATGTCGCCCGCTGCCGTGAGGTTTTCATGGCGCAGCTCGGCAAACCACTTTCCTCCTGGAAAAGCCTTGCGCCCCATGAAAAAGCCCTGTTCGCCATCTTCGGCCTGCAGTTCTTTCTCGATGACCGCCCGGCCGCGAAAGCGCTGATGGACACCCTGAACCGCTCCTGCCGTATCAAAAGCCGTCGGGACAGTGGCCGGTTCTCCGTGCCGGTATACGCGCTGGCAAAACCGGCTTTTATCCGGGTGATCAATAGTGAAGGCGCAAAACGCTGGCTGAAAGAGCACAGGTATGTCAGAAGTGGCCTGGTCTGGCTGTATGCGCACGACCTGCGGCTGACGCCGCCCAACTGGCTCTGGCTTAAAGGCGTCGACCGCACACTGTTCTATGGCCTTCACCGGGCAAATACCACAAAGGGATTTATCGAGGGAGCCGGCATCGTGGCCGTGGCTCGCACGGAGAACGAAGCCATCCGTCTGGGTCTCCCCTGCCCGAAACCCTGTGTGGAGGAAGCCATCGACGGTTTTCGCGCCGATATGGTCGCTCTGGGTCTTATCTGGGATGAGCCGCAACCCGATCGCGACCGTAAACGACGCATCCGCAATAACTGGTCACTGACTGACGACGTGCTGGCGCGGCCAGGGCAGGAGGATGACGAACAGCCTTTCTGATCTCACTTCGCCCCGGTTCGGGCCTGCCGCCCTGCCATATGGACTGCCATGGTGGGCACCGGTAAAGAAAACCTCTGACCTCTCCCGCTCCAACAGCTTTTTATCCGTATTTACTGCACATTCTGAACGGAGGCAATCATGCCCTCAGCAAACACTTATTCCGCTTTTCACTGTAACGACAGCATCGTGGTCCTGCATCAACATGGACAGGATACACCGCAGACCCTGACCATTTTCCGCGAACCACAGCGGCTGGCCACGCATGAAGGTAAACTGATTGCCTTTTACACCTTCTCAAATGAGGCCGTCACGCTGCTCGACGATCCGCAGCACGATGCCGGAGCGGTCCTCAATGCCATTGCATTGCCGCTGAAAAAACGCAGTAACGCCGCCCTGTCCCGTTACCTGAAATACCTGGCCTGTGCCGCTGGCGGCGCCCTTCTGGCGTCTGCCATGTGGTACCAGCCCTCCCCGGAAGAGTTCGTTCCCGTGGCGTTCAACCCGGCCACCGAATCAGTTGCCCCCCGGGCTGCCGACAGTGACCCTATTGCCCGCGCAGCCGCTGCCGAATTGCAGAACATGCAAAGCACGATGCAGGATAACCGCAATGCGTTACCGGCATCGCCATCAGCAGCGCTGCAGCCTGCACCGTCGGAGGTCCGTCCCGTCAGTTCTTCCGTGGGGCCCGCCGCGCATACCGCACCTGAGGTGGCACCGGAAACCGCCGCTCGCCTTCAGATGGCAGAAGTGCTTAAACGCAACGCTGACCGTGGCATGTTCACCATTACGCTGTCCGCCGGTCACGAACGTACCCTCTACGCCTTCCTCGATCCGACGTGCAGCGTCTGCCGGGCAATGGAGCCTGCCATTGAACGTCTGACGCAGGAGTACAACGTGATTGTCTTCCCGGTTTCGGTGGTAAATGACGGCGGCAATGCCGTGGAGAAAATCGTGCCCCTGCTCTGCCAGAAAGACGCGACAAAACGCGCCGCTGGCTGGCAGGCACTGTTCCGTGCCGACGCCGGAATGCCCGTTCCGGGGAGCAGCAGCGCACCCGTCGATCCGGAATGCGGAAAAGCCGCAGAAGCGGCCGTCGCCGTGAACGACCTCGGTTTCCGCCAGTTCGGTTTTGAAGGTACCCCATGGGTACTGACCGACACAGGTTTCCGTCTGTCAACGGGGTTACTGGCCGAACCAGCCAAAATCGACCTGTTCCTGAAAACCACCGACCAGATGCAACCTGAACAGGCCGATCGCTTCCTGAAAACCGTCAACACTCAGGAGTAATCAATGCAGAACACTCCCGTTAACCAGGCGATGATAAACCGGAACGCCTGGGGCTCCCCGCTGATTGAGCTACTGCGTGATCATCTGTTGTATGCCGTCATCATGGCGGGCAGCATGGTGGCCGGTTTCATCTGGCCGCTGTCCATTCCGCTGTGCCTGCTGCTGGCCATCGTTGCCAGCATCAGCTTCAGCACCCACCGCTGGCGCATGCCGATGCGTATACCCCTGTACCTTCACCGGGTGGATCCGTCGGAAGACAGGAAGGTGCGCCGCAGCCTGTTTAAAGCCTTCCCTTCCCTGTTTCAGTATGAAACCCTGCAGGAAAGCACCGGTCGTGGAATATTTTATCTCGGGTACCAACGGCTTCGTGACACCGGGCGTGAGCTCTGGCTCTCTCTCGATGACCTGACCCGGCACGTCATGTTCTTCGCCGGGACAGGCGGCGGGAAAACCGAGACAATCTACGCCTGGATGCTGAATTCATTCTGCTGGGGCCGGGGATTCACCTTTGTCGATGGCAAGGCGCAGAACGACACGGCAAGGACGGTCTGGTATCTGGCTCTCCGCTTTGGCCGCGAAGACGATGTGGAATTCATTAACTTCATGACTGGCGGGATGTCACGCAGTGAGATAATCCACAAGGGAGATAAAAGCCGGCCGCAGTCCAATACCTTTAACCCGTTCGGCCTCAGCACCGAGGCCTTTATTGCCGAAACCATGCAGTCCATGTTGCCCACCAATGTTCAGGGGGGCGAGTGGCAGTCCCGGGCCATCGCCATGAACAAGGCGCTGGTTTTCGGCACCAAATACTGGTGCGTGCGGGAAAACAAAACCATGTCACTGCAGCTGCTGCGCGAGTTCATGCCGCTGGAGAAACTGGCCGAACTCTACTGCCGTGCCGTGGATGACCAGTGGCCGGAAGAAGCTGTCTCTCCACTGCATAATTACCTGGTGGATGTGCCGGGATTTGATATGGCGCTGGTCCGCACACCATCGGCCTGGACGGAAGAACCACGCAAACAGCACTCCTATCTGACCGGTCAGTTTCTTGAGACATTCAGCACCTTCACGGAAACTTTTGGCGATATCTTTGCGGAAGATGCGGGGGATATCGATATCCGCGACTCCATTCACAGCGACCGTATCCTGCTGACGCTGATCCCGGCCATGAACACTTCCCAGCACACCACCTCCGCACTGGGGCGTATGTTTGTCACCCAGCAGAGCATGATCCTGGCCCGCGACCTCGGGTACCGGTTGGAAGGGCTGGACACCGAAGCGCTCGAGATAACAAAGTACAAAGGCCAATTCCCCTACATGAATTACCTGGACGAAGTCGGTGCTTTCTACACGGAACGTATTGCCGTTCAGGCCACTCAGGTACGTTCACTGGAATTCGCGCTGGTCATGATGGCACAGGACCAGGAGCGTATTGAAACTCAGACGTCTGCAGCCAATGTCGCCACGCTGATGCAGAACGCCGGCACAAAGATCGCAGGGAAGATCGTCAGTGAGGACAAAACTGCGCAGACCATCAGTAACGCTGCAGGCAAGGAGGCCAGGGCCAGCATGCTCAACCTGCAGCGGCGTGATGGCGTTATCGGGACGTCATGGATTGATGGCGACCACATCAATATCCAGATGGAGAACAAAATCAACGTTCAGGATCTGATGAAGCTGCAGCCCGGTGAACACTACACGGTGTTTCAGGGTGACCCGGTCCCGGGAGCCTCGTTCTATATCAGTCCGGAGGAGAAGAGCTGCAACATTCCGCTGGTCATCAACCGCTATATCACTGTGAATCCACCAAAGCTGGAACGACTGCGCAGACTGGTTCCCCGGACGGCACAGCGTCGTCTGCCAACACCGGAGAATGTCAGCCGGATCATCGGTGTGCTCACTGAGAAAACCTCCCGTCGGCGTAAAAAGACAGACACAATGCCCTGGAAAGTGATCGACACCTTCCAGCAGCGGCTGGCCAACCGTCAGGAGGCGCATAACCTGCTGACAGACTTTGACATGGATTTCGCGGGGCGTGAAAAAAATCTGTGGGAAGAGGCGCTGGATACCATCCGTACCACCACCATGGCCGAACGCACCATTCGCTATGTCATGCTCAACCGGCCCGAATCTTCCGCGCCTTCCCGGGAAGATGACGCGCCAGCCCCCAACGCTCTTCTTAAAAATCTGACGCTGCCTCCGGTCACCCATGTTCCCGTTGTCAGGAAAAGGAATGATGAGCCCCCGGTACAAGCTCCCCCGCCCCTGAACCAAATGGAGTGGCCTGAATGACAGTACCGACCATAAAAACAGGAACGTCGGATTATGAGCAACTTTGCGTCCTTATCGCATTCGAAAGCCAGATGCTCTGTCTCCTGGCGGAACATCGATGGGGGATACTGACCGCTTCAGATGCAGAACTGGTCGCCTGGGAACTGGGATGGGAACACGCCAGCGATATATCTGACTTATCACTCTCCTGCGCTGACGTCCTCTCGTCCATCAACGTAATGGGAGAAGAACTGCTTCCGGGTGGATGGGTTGATGCAGTGCAGACCGGCAGTGATGACCGCATCAGGTATGAACGACATTTCAGGAAAGCTGAGGAAAAATACCCTGCCGGTGACAAGAACATTGAACGCCATAACATGACGTTCAGGCGATTGTATGGCTCGCCGGATGACTCTGCAGGCTATGTCTTTATACAGACGGCTTTGCCGCGTAATGCAAACTACTGCGTCAGTCAGACAGACAATGATGAAAAGGTCATCGCTGTTCTGGACTCCCTTAATGATGCGATAGCAGTAGCACGCTATGCCGCATCTCATGATGGTGGTTATGGTGATGTCTGTATCGCAACATCAGACCACCCCACCACACATTCGGACTTTGAAAGCTGGTTTACAGACTGACGTCGGTCCGGATATTTCCGCGCGTTCTCCCTCGTTCACAATCCTCTTAACGGGTTAAACAGGATCATTCCATGAAAAAATTACTTTTAGCTCCCCTGCTTTGCGTCCCTACACTGGCAATGGCCATTCAGCCGGTCTCTGACACGGAAGCGACAAATCAGCTCCGGCTGATGAACAGCCAGCTTGAGTTGATTGCCAGTACGCTGGCCAGCAATCAGCAAAAAATATTCACCTGCACTGATGGAGAGAAGATCTATACGGTCGGACTGGATATTACACGCGGTGCTTCACAGTACAGGTGCATACTGAAAGGCAATCATGCTGAATGGGAGCGACAACCCCGGCTCTCGTTGAAGTAATAAAAGACCACATTGTGCACTGTTGTGTTACCCAAAAGACCGGATAACGGCTGGATGCCGCCAGCCGTTCCGGCAGATGTTCGCTTCAGAATGGTGGTAACACCGGAGAAACTGAAGAAATCAGGCGCACGGCGCAGTTAACCAGACACCTGCTGCGCACCGTCACTTTCCACGTTTTCCGTTATACCGAAAAATTCTTTCAGAGTGACATCATGCAGGGATGGCAGATGCGCCACGCAAACGCCAAGCATATCGGTACCAGGATTAGATCGTGACGGGTTAAGGCGGTTAGCAAAACGCTGCAGTTCCGATCTTCCTGGCTCAGTACCATGAATGGCCACATACAGTTCCCGGAGCGAACCTGCATTTTTGATGGCATCCGTTGCGGCTCTGATGTACTGCTCACCGGCCTCTGTCTTTTTGGGCATGTCCCCTCCTGTCGCATTCCGAAGCAGGATACTCCCCTCTCTTTTTTATATCAAAAATGATTTGCATCCGCTGGAGAGTGCGGAATAATAACGCACATCAAAGATGATATGCACCTTTAACAACCATCACTCTGTGTCATTTTTCACACACTACCGGCGGCACGAAACACCACGGTATTACTGCGAGGTACAGATGCATTTTTTTAACACTATAGTCGACATTCCACCTGCAGAAGACCGACGGTCTGGTTTTGAGCAACACATATTACAATGGGGATTCTCTGTCTTACGCGATGAGTGCGGACAGTATGCCTCTGAAATCACCCGGGCGGCCTGGCTAGGTTTTTCACTTTATGCCACATCACTTACCGATGACGCACTGTCGCTGACGCCGGATGAGCCGGTTATCCCGGAGACAGACAGCCCGCTGGCTGATTTGTCGGTTCTGTCACCGGAACAGTTTTTTAAAGGACACCGAACAGAAGCCACGGCAAACGTCACCACCACGCAAACGCACACCGTGGATCTGACAGAAGAGGAACAGCGGGACATAATTGAAAGCCGCCTCCTGCAGCGCGCATTCAGTGACAAAAACGGTCATGCCTCGAAAAAAGAAGCCATGAAGCAGGCCCGGCTCATCACGGATGAATACCTCAAACCGTCCTGGGTATATAAAAATAACGATCAGTATTATGTTTCCACCCACGGTTTTGACCTCTCCCGACGCCCTGACGTTACCATCACCCAGTCTCAGGTTGACGCCCTGCAGAAAGTAAAGGGAATGCCGGAAACCGGCCAGTCCCGCGATCTGGAACCCGGCGTGGTGGCCCGTTTCGGTTATAACGGCCGTATTTTCCAGCAATGTGGCCGCTACCTCGACGCAGTTGATGTCGTGGAATGGATAGCGGTACAACAGCGTCCCGCCATTTTTATCAGCATTCCGTCTGACTACAGCAGTGAGCGGAAGATGCACATTGACAGGATCAGACGTGAGCTTCTTGATTACCACGACATCATCACCGCATATCGCTGGGTGACAACAGACACGGTCGTTATGGCCATCAGCCACCATGCCGCAGGTATACACGCCCGGGATCAGGTACAGAATCCCTGGTGGCTCCTCCGGGCTTTCAACCGTCCCAACTCCCTGGTTTTTGGCAGGGGCTGAACAACAAATACAGACAGTAACTTCCATACCCTGAGAGTGAGGAAGGATGCAATGAAATCTAACAGACGTGAAGGTTGCTCAGAGGAACTCCGGTGGCTGATCCATCTGGAAAGTGAGCTGGTGATGACCGCCGCATATCTTCGGGTATTCGGTTCACTTCCGGAAAGTCAGAACAGTACCATCATTGCGTACTGGGCTGGCTATGAATTCACTGTCCATGGGCTGGAGCACCGTGAGTGGCATTCAGCAAATTATGCGGATGTGGCCGTATCAGTACGCGCTATGGCTGCCAGCATTAATGAGCAGGAGTGGACAGACGGATGTCAGCAGGCTGAGTATGAACTAAGTCAGCTTACGTCCTCACGGTACGCTTTTCTCAAAAGGTGAAACAACGCTACGACCTACCATTTTGGCTGTGGCCCTTTTTAGCAACTTTCTGGCGCACTGCAACTCACCAGACCTTTCGTCACTGAATATCCGTAACCCTTGCCTGGCGGGGCAGAACGCCTGCGCCATCTTAATAATTAAGGAGAAACCATGACCCGTTATATCCAGTCAGTCCCCTGCAATAAAAAACTGTTCCACGGTATCCAGGTAATTACCGGTTTTATGCTGGCTGTTGTTTTCAGGAGCATTACGCATCTGCCAGCGGCGCTGCTGGCCACCATATCGGTAATCATACTGCTGACCGGTAATGAGCGTCTGTTATCCGTACCCGCTGAATTATCATCAGCCTCCCCGGACGCCATCATTATCATGCTGAAGAACATGCTGTTATCAGCATGGTCACTTGCCATTCTGTTAACGTTGGTGGAGCGCCTGTACGGTTTGCATAACTGATGACCGATATCATCCATTTATTAACAAGGAAATAAAAATGCCCAACAAAATGCATAACTCAGGTGTAGCTACAATTTCTGCTCCTGAATTTGTTCTCAGAAATTTAAAAAAGAAAAATAAAATAAACAGAATTCTTCGCTCAGGAAAGATAGCCGTTATTATAGGTGAGCCAGGGACTGGAAAAACATTATTAGCCGAAAACTGTCTAAGGAATCACACATTCATTAAACCAACAGAGCGTGATCATCAAAATCGCTATATTTTATCAACCGAGGTAGCACACGATAAAAAAAGTGCGTTAATAATTGATGATGCTTTTCTATTTAATAAGGAAAGTCTCAAAAAGTTTGCAGAGTATACCTGGGGAAAAAGGATAAAACTCATTATTACCGCCAGCTCTCCGGAAGATATACCGGGGATAGAACCCATTGCTGACTATATCAGACTCGAAATCCCTCCGGTAAACGTGCGTTCTCCAGACAACAACAAAGACAACACCTTCCAGCTCGACCTTCCACCCAACTTTTAATTAGCAAAGAATAATTTGTTGCGCTGGCAGGATAAATAAACCGTTGGCAGTACGTATTTCGGGGCGACGTGAATACCAGCACCGGATGAAAGAACGCGACACCCCGAGTATCAGTAAAGTAATAAAAAGGCCGCATGATGCGGCCTTTTTTGTTTCTGAGTCCGGACACAATTCACCTAAAAGAGATCGGATAGAGGTAGTTAATCGCCTTTTATATCTGTCCTGAGAGTATGCCTGCTCGGTAAGCGCTGGCTCGTTCGACCAGATTTTTCATGTTTCCGTCTTCGTTCTGGAAATCATGGCCATCGGGATCTAACACAAACTGGAGGATGAAAAAGTGATGAATTCCCTGAAACTCAAAGTAAGAGTAAAACAACAATGTGTCGCAAACCCTGCGTGACTGCGCCTTGCTAACCCAGGCATCCAATTCCTGATCCGTTTTCCCATCAAAAACGTGCACATGATGCAGTTTTTCTTTTTTTGCGCCAGGTTTGGGGAAATGGTTAGGTTTATCTTTACCAAAAAGATCAACTACAGACGCATACTCCATCTGTATGTGATTTTCCGGAGCAGGAATGTTGCCGAGGTCAGCACTTTCAGTCTTGTAATCAATGAATGCTGAATAAGCCTTCTGAAATCCGGGCAAGGTATCTGGTGATAATGCGAGCAAGGCATCAACATCAAAGACAAGTTGATGCCCCTCTTCTGAAGTGGACTGCCGATGGAAAACGCTCCCTGTCATTATGAATCAAACCTGAGACGCTTTACGCTCTTTAGCCGGAATTTCAGAAACGGGAACACGCAACGCCCGCACAGCCGCAGCCATAAGAAACATGTCTTCACGACTGGTGCTTCTGGCCTTAGGATTTTGTTTAACAGCTTTTTTCATAGTACCTCCTGATGGACGGAGTCCAAATCAAGGTGTATGCATGCCCATTCTTTGACTGACAGGGCAACTTTTAAGCAATAATAGCACACCTCATGGCTCAGATACCATCCCCCGGCGTCTGACGGTACGTGGACCAGCGTTATTAACTAGATACCATTTCACCGCCATGCTAGAGAGGCGATGGTGGCTTCCAGGTCTGCTTCGGTTCATCCCGATCATACCGGGAATCATTACCCTGGCCCGACATACCCATAAACTGTTGTTCGCTTTCAACACGCAACCTGTCGATATCGGCTCTCGATATCCGGTATTCATCACCATCCTGTCGGTTAACATTGTGCCAGGCCACCATTTTCGCAAACGCCTGGTTAAACTGCTCATTGTCGCCCTGTGGTGACATTGCCACGTCCGGAGAACGGCTGAACAAAATCGGGGACACCTTAACCATATTCCGTTTCAGCGTGTCGTAATCACGACTGTTCCCGAATATCACCCGATCGCCATAGTCCGTGCAGATATGTTCCCCGGTTTCTTCATCGCGGAACTGCACGCGGCCATTTTTCTGCAACGCGGCCTTAAGCCCCGGAACACCGGCATAAACTGGCGTACCACCAGGCTCACAGATCACCACGCAACGTTTATCTGTGGTCACTTTCACTGCGTCGCCCCGGCGATCGCGGTAATCCCATCCCCTCAGCTGCGATATCGCAGCCTTGTCCCCTTTCAGGGCTTCCACCTCCACCCACTGCCGGTACGACGGCGGATACCATTTCCCTTCACCGATCAGCTGTAAACGCTCATCCTTCATCGTCTCTTTCAGTTTAATCAGCGCTTGCATGCGCTGCACTTCCGCAATATGGTAATGCAGCTTACGGATCAACGGATCACGGTACTGCGCCCGGATATACGCCTTACGCCGGCGGCACATCTCATGAATATCCTGGTAGCGTTCACGACCGCGCAGATCCGGCTTACGCCAGTTTGCACGCCACGCCGCATAACGCGCTTTCAGATCTTCACGCGCAGCTGCGCGCGCTTCGCGCCGCTGGCGACGCAGTTCAGGGTCGCGTTTCATGCCCGGTATATCCCTGTCGCTGACGGCCAGCTCCGGGTTATACCGGCTTTCTGGTGGAACCCGTTTGAAGATATCTGCAGGAACAGGCCTGAATGCGCCGGCATGAGGCTCTGCCCGCGCAAGCGTCAGATCCGGATGCACATGGCTCGCCTTCACCGGCGTCTGCTCATGATTGTACGCATCCATCACAACCAGTCCCTGATGCTCCCGCATCAGCAACAGCCCCTGTCGTGCAAACTGTTCATGACAACGTTCCCAGGTGAACTGACCTGTTCCGATAAGCGTCTCAATTTCCTGACGGCAGTGTGAGATTGCGTATCCCCACAGGCTTTCCTTATCCGAGAAAATCTCACGTTTCAGCGCCCCCTGCGGACCTGAACCTGTGCGCAATTTACGCCATTCCCGATCGGAAACCGGAGTAGCTTCCAGACCGCCGCCGGTGAATTGTTCTGTGGGTGTCACCTGCCGGAAAATGTCTTTCGGTACCGGCTGCCAGCCACCTTTATACGAGTCAAGGATCGCTTTCGTTAGCGCAGGCCACACACGTTCTGCCCTGACTGGTGTTCGGGTTGGATCATATCCATCACAGATAACCAGTCGGTCATGTTGTTCTTTCAGATACAGACCAGACTGTGCCAGAAGCGTATGTACAGACTGTATAGTTCGCTGCGACGGGTCCTGATCAAGTGCAATCAACGGCGCGCGTAAACGGGCGATCGCATAGTCGGATAAGGATTCTTTCTCTGTCATACGTTCAGGACGCGACGGCACAATAACCTTGTCTGGTTCGTAACGACCAACAGCCGGAACTTGCGCGAAAATATCCTGTGCAGGTGGAATAAACTCACCCATTTTACGAATAAGTTTATCGGTATCGAAGGCGTGACCAAATGTAGAAAGCGTAACGCCAGGCCGTTCACTGTTCCAGCCATCCTTTACTTTAAGCTCACCGTTATCCGCTGACAGGAACAAACCTTCTTTCGCAAAGCGCTGATGGAGAGAGGACCAGTCGGTCACAGGGGATTCGCGTAAACCGGCAATTGTCGTGTCGGCAATGTACTCTTTCAGACTCTGGTTACGCCCCCGAGTCCAGGCACTTTGACGATCGCGTTCAACAGAAGTACGGCGAATGATACGATTATCAGGCGCGATCACATAGCAACCATTATCAGGCGAGAAACCATGCTTCAGCTCCAGTTCTCGGCAGGCCTTATGGAGTTTTTCCTGGCTGTAGGAAAGCCAGTTAAGATAGCCGGTTTCAGGATGAACACGGTTCACTGCAACGTGGACATGAAGATTATCTGTGTCCGTATGTATCGCAGCAACGAACTGGTGGTCGCTCATACCCAGTCTTTTCAGTGAATGTCTGACTGAGTCATAAACTTGTTCAGGACGCGGACTTTCGTGTGATTGCCATGAAAGAAGATAATGGAAAACCGGATCGCTGTTGTCATGCGCATACCTGGCTTTCTGCGCAATAAACTCCATCTCTTCTGCGGCGGTTTCGATGGACGTGCAGTTATGAAAGCATGTCACCCCATAGAAATTTACCCACTCACCGCCGTCCGGCATTACATCAACCAGGGAGACAAAGGACTCATCCCGCAGTTTTGTGGCGTAATCCACAAGACGGGAAAAACGGCTGCGGTGCGGCATTTCCGGTTTCATTCCGGATGCTTTCACCGCTTCCATTAGATCATCATCCCGTTCTTCATCACGCACGGAAACATAGGAGACCAGGTCCACAAATGAGGACTTGCCATCTTTACGTTTCGGTGGAATGACGGCGATCATGATGCTCTTCTTCTCTCCGCGTTAATCGTTGCTCATCAGCTTTTTTCTGAGCGTGGTGGACAGTTCTGTTATTGCTACAAGGACCGTGGAGTATTCTTTATCCCCCACTCGCTTCCCTTCAACAAAAAGATGCTTTTGCAGTCTCCCCAGCCTCAGTAACTCCGTCATAAAGCTGTCATCGATGACCGGAGTAACCTTTCTGTTCATTGCGGCGTTTCGGATATAAGCCGATACGCTTTGCCCAACCGCTTCTGCTTTCTGTTCAATCTCTTCGATTTCATCTGGCGTGAATCTCAGGGTCTTGATAACGGTTTTCTGCCGTTTATCACTTCCCCTTCGTGATGCTTTGTCGCTCATGCGTGCTCCTTACTCGGGTGTCGGGGCGGAGCCCTGACCAGGTGGTGTTTGTAATATCGTGCGTGCGCGGTATTACAAACACACATCCTGTCCCGTCTTTAAAATCATTATACGCTTCGCTGATAGTTTCGCCTAGTGGCGATTTGACGGCATCGGCAGTGCGGGGCACTGCCACTTTCATGCAGGCAATGTTATGATTTGGATGACAATATTCTCAAAGAGGAATGAAGATGAGTAAGAAGGCATTTTATTCAGATGAAGATATCGAACAGGCAAAATCTGCGCTGGCAGGATTGCCGGATCTGACACCACAGCGTAAATCACAAAAGGAGTTTCTCGATGCAATCCGTGATGATCTTTTAGCTCTGGTTAAAACGAAAGGTTACACGGTCTCTGATATCAGGGAGACTTTAAAAACAACGGGATATGAAATCAGTGAAAGGGCGCTTCGTGAAATCGTCCGTGATGCCGAAAAGAACAAATCAGCACGTAAAAAGCGCAAATCAGCCATAAGTTCTGCATCCACAGAAGCGAAGTAATATTTGCACGCTGAATACATGATGCACTTATGTAATTTTTATCTGGCTGAAATCAATTTTCAGCCAGGCTTTCAGCATGATGAAATATTATTTACCAGTTAAACGTCGGCACGTCTGCCAGCATTTCTCCCCATGATGTAAAATGAACCATACTGATATCAGCCTTTATCATAGCTGTGTAAATCAGCATTCTTGCCGCTTTTGAAATACCATGTCGCTTCAGTACCAGAAGCGGATAGCTGATGGCATCAACACGGATGATGTAACCCAGATCGGATTCATGGATCCATTCGCTTTCGTACTCTGTGTGGCATAGTTCGCTCAGAATATCGCTGTCCCGTCGCGTAATATGACTAAGACTACATTCCAGTACAGAACGTATCACTCTGTTACTCAACTCAATGCGTTCACCCCATCCCAGCGAAGTGATAACGTTTTCCCACGTCCATTCAGGGACATCAGGAACCTTAGCATTGATCTGTTGAAATGGCAGATTAAGTACCGCCGAAAGATTAACTCCTGATGCAATAATACGCGGGTGAGGTTCACTGGCGTAGCAGGTGGAAATCAGTTCTCCGTTCACATAGAGAGCTTCATCACCGTTATCCAGTCGGATACAGGTGACGCCATGAGGCGCGCGGGGGATGTAGTGAGGCATGTTACGTTCCTTGCAGAAGTGTGCCGGAACATATTCCGGCAGTGTGTTATTGAATGCCGCCCCGCTGCTGGGCGGTGGTTATCAGGCATACACGCGGAAAAGTTCCAGCATACTCTGGACGAGCTCCCGTTCAGCCACGTTAAGAGCGGATATATGGACGGGCTTCTGAACACGTCTACAACGAACCAGCGATGCACCCGGCTTTTTCAGATGCGGCATAATAGCGTCAGGCTTCAGTGTTTCGGGGATTTTCAGTGGGTGACAGGTTTTAGCTCGTTCCTTTACAAAATATTCGCAACAGGTGACGATTAACGGGTCTTTCATAGTGTCTCCTCAGAGTCATTGTGATAACGAACTGTTACAGCAGCCTGTGTAAACAGATATGGCACTCACGCTGCTTTTTTATTGCCTGTATTCCGGCATCTTCTGCCGTCGCACTTTTCCGTTTTCAGGCAATGAGTGAAATTCCCTCATTACGCCAGTGCCCTGACAGGGCGGCGATGGAAAACAAGGGTGGAGGACAGATTATTTGGAGCCTGCGAGAAAAAATCTGACCGGAAAGCGCGAGCGGCCCTTGCTGAACGGAGGCGCTCTGTCAGAGTGCATAAGTAATGAGAGGCTTTCACGGCAGAAACGGACTGGACGGCAGAAGATGCCGGTTAATCCGGCGTTCTCTGGCGACCGCCGTGGCGGTCAGTGGAAGCGGCGCTGACGGAACGGCAGCTGCAAGCGGGTGGGGTACAGGCATCGCTTGCTATCCGAATGGACGGAGACGCATGCGGCTCCGCATAGCGCGGTGACCATGCGGCCACCACGCGAAGTGCAGGCGACGACACGGCAGCGACGGGGAGCCGAAGGTGCCCGGATGTTCGTCAGGAGGACAGACATTTCGTCGTCATTTATCATCAAAAATCGACTAAAACAAGAATATAAAAAAGTGCAGAATCTGCACTTTTCTTATGTGTGCATTTTGGAAATAATAAATCTAAAATAAGTGCAAATTCTGCACTTATTCAGGTATGAAAAATGACTGGTTACGAACTGCGCTTATGGCGAAAAGGAATGAACTGGAGCAGTGACAGGGCGGCCGAAGAGCTGGGGGTCAGCCTGCGTACATGGAAAGTTTATGAAAAGTCAGAAAAGGTTACACGGGTCGTAGAGCTGGCGACCATAACGCTGTCTCTCGCAGCAGCACTCCCCTACTTTGAACACCGGAAAACCTCTAAAGAGAGGATTGTAAACAGGATCCAGACGCTGACCGGGTCGGCAGGACTCAGAGGGAGACAATGAGCGCCTCGCAGCTCTTTATCAGGCGGCGTTCATAAACCCGCGCTGAAGGGATAGCGAATTCAGGGAAAGGTAACAATATTCGGGATCAGCGCTGTGGCTTCCCGCCAAAACACCCAGGTCGGTCAGAAGACGTTGCCGCCCAGCTCCGCAGGGGACTTTTCATCCTGGTTATTCATGAATGCGGTTGCACCAGAAGAGGAAAAAGGGACTGCCAGCGAACCGGCAATCCCTTCATAAAGGCGCTTTGGGCATGTCAGACATCATCAGCCCCTGAATGGCGGGGGTTAGCTACTTAGCGTACTTCGTGGCAGTTTCATGGCCTTCTTTGCCTTGCGGCATCTAAGAGGCTATCCTGATGTTGTCTAGGCATAAGGTGGCCTCATGGGTTAATGAAAATTAACTACGGGGCTTTCTGCCACACAACACGGCAACAAACCACCTTTACGTCATGAGGCTAAAAGCCTCAAGAGCCATCGCCATTATACCGCCCACGATACTGACTGACCAGGTATGCAGCATTACCACGCTGATTTTCCGCGAAAATAATCCGGGCGGTTCTCCAGTTCACGCTCGATGAGTTCATCAGCAAACAACGGCGCGATACGGTTTACACGGCGTTCCAGATTTCGCCTGCGGACGGCAGCTTTCCGTTCATCGCTCCAGCGTCTGACCTGTCTCTCATCCAGAAAATCCACGCATACCGCATATCCCGCGCCAGCCACCCATCGCGACATCACGGACTCGGGCGCCTGCTGACCAGCCTCCACGACTTCAGATACCAGTTCATGCGGACCCGGACACGGCGTGCGCGGTAACTTCCATCTGAGTGAATAGCGCCACTTCATCCCCGGCTCCGGTCCGTCAGCTTGTTCGGAACCAGCCAGCGTTCAGCCTGCCGCACATGTTCCGGGGTATCCCTGACGATAAACCGGATTTCATGAATGACGCCGTACAGCGGCTCTCCGCTGTCGCGCAGCCAGTCCAGCGATTTCAGCGAGGAAAACCGCGTCCGCCATTGCCAGAACCCACGCTCCAGCTCCCGCGCGTCAAACTCGTCAGCCCAGCGCCGATACCAGGTGTGGACAGTTTCCGGTGACTGAAAATTAAGTTCTGTCATGGCCTGTCCCAGCAGGTTCTGGCGCAGCAGCCAGGTATGTTCCAGCGCCCTTTCCTCCCGGCGCATTTTACGGGTGAAAGCAATTTTCTCGCGCTGCATCCGGCGGTCCGTGCGCGTGTGCATCACCTCCGGGAACAGTTCGGCCAGAACATCCGTGGATAACGGCAGCGGGCAATGTTCCCCCTTGCTGGCAATCAGGCGATCGAGTGCTTCTTCCACCTGTTTGAGGCTGGTCATTCGGTTCTTTGGCTCCCAGTTCAGACCAGGAATGCGCTGCGCCACCGCTGTGTTAATCCGGCTGCTGCCTGTCAGCATGCGCAAAAAGGTGCGCACATGTGGCAGGGCTGGCAGACGAGCCCCACGGTTGCGGGACTCTTCTACCGTCATAATGGCCTGTAATGCCGCCTGACGGGCTGGCTTCAGCGTGACAAGGGCGTGTGATGAGTGGATCATGCAGCCCCCTCCATTACCAGGATACTAAGAATGCTGGCCTGACTGTAACCATCGGCATCGAGGCTGGCTACCAGACTGAGTGTATGAGTGATGGCCTCCGGCGACCAGGCGGGTAGCGTGCTGATAATGGAGAACGGGCGACCGCTGACCGGAATAAAGACCACCATCCAGGACGGGCTGATATCACCGGGACTGCATACCGCGATGCTGAAATTGCCGTGGGATGGCGTGAAACGGATCTGTACCGGGAAGAAACCGCCAAACTCGCTGCGGTACTCGCCGTTCATGTCCCAGTCTTCGGGACACGTCAGATCACGCATCACGGCATGAGTCAGTTCGCGGCGTAAATCTTCGCCACCGTCCCGCCAGTCTTCATATTCCTGGGGGATCATGGTCTTCAGTACTGCGGGGGTGATTATGTTACGCATTATAGTCTCCTTAACACCGCCCCCGAAGGGGCGGCCTCCGTTATCAGGCTGCATCGGGCAGGGTGTGGTGGCTGTCTGCATCAGAAGCCGTATCGGGTGCATCAGCACTGCCTTTTTCGGTATCAGACACGTTGTTTTCTGCATCAGACGGGGCTTTTTCTGCATCAGGGGCGCGCATCCAGACAGGCACCCAGCGGGTGTCCCGCATTTTGTCCTCTGCCAGTTCAGCCGCATCGTCTTTCTTCATCTTCTCTGCGTCCCGCGCCGCACCTGTCAGGTTGGCCTCGTTCAGCGCGGCGATGATTTGCGGCTTTTTAAGGCCCGTGAAGAAATCGGCTTTCGTCGGCTGCCACCAGTCGCGCAGGTGGAAAGCGAGGGCCGTTTCCAGCGTATCGAGCGGACTGCGGGTGGTGCCTCCGGTGCCGCGCGTCTGCATACCGTCAAGACTGCATGCCGTGCAGAAACTGAGCAGGGCGCTAAGGTCTGTGGTGCTGAGGGTAAAAAAGGTGGTGAAGTCCTGTTTCCAGCCCTGCGGCGGCAGCAGCGCTTCCAGCCGTTGCCCTTCCTGCATCAGAGCCAGAAACGCCACGCCCTCTTTACCGGACGGGGCAACATTCGTCAGGGAATAATGCTTACAGTCCAGAGAGATCTGCGCGGGTCGGTTATACGCGCCGCTGCCGAACACGTTCAGGCAGAGTGTCCATGCCAGCAGGGCGACGGATTTTTCCGGCTGCTGCATCAGTGCCGCCTGGACTGCCAGCGTCCGTTCCGCACACATTTTTGTCAGCAGGGGAACACTGATTTCGTCCACTGGTTCAGGCTGACGTTCATATGTCTTAACCTGAACATGTTCTTCTTCCGTTTCTGACGTTTCACGCAACATCACGCCGCGCTGGACACAGATTTCACCGTGACTCCATGACACCACCACGCCGGACTGTGCGCGCATTTCCGGCGTCCACGCCCGAAGCTGTGCCGCGCATTCAATGGCCTCCATCTCTGACTCCATCGCGTCGGTTTCATCGCTGGCGGTCTGGTTCTCGTCATACTGATCCTGCAATTCATCCATGCGCTGCTGTTCCTGCTCCGTGTAAACCGCGTCAGGCTCATCCTGAATACGGTACACCGCGCTGTCCTCGCCGTGATAACTGACCGCCTCCATGCGTCCGGTGGCCCATGCCCAGCCCTCGGCCTCTTTCAGGCACTCCGCCGCCACCTGGAGTTTTTCCAGCAGGGCCGCATCCAGCGCCAGTCTGTCCACAAAACCGCCCTGCTCATCGCTGAACAGGTCAGCGCGGATTTCTTCGACGGAGAATGCGCTTTCCCCGACAAATGCATATTTGCTGTTGTTGAGAGTGGGAACCTGACTTTCGGTGATCAGGTTACGGATCACACGCACTTCCGGTTTATTGTTCCAGCTCTCACGACAGGCCGCTTCATAGACCTGCACCTGACGGTCAGTGTTATCTTCCAGCGCCAGCGCCTGACAGTGTTCTGTGGTAATTTTGTCCTCAGCCAGCGCCTGAAGAATGACCGGAGCCAGCCCTGCCAGCTTCAGCATGCGCTGGACGTGCTTCACACCGTAGCCCAGCAAATCACCGATTTGCGCCGGAGTTTTCCCTTCTTCAGCCAGTGAGCGGAATCCGGCGACCTGTTCGGCAGGGTGCATTTTCTTGTGTCTGCCATTTTCAGTGAGGGAGACAGCCCTTGCCAGTTCACGCGGCACCGCTTTATAAGAAATCCAGACGTTTTCAGGATCTACCTTGCCTTCCGCGACCAGCAGCCCGATCGCTTTTGTCCGGCCGCCGCCACATACCACTTCCAGCCGACCATCGTCACATTCCACCACCACAAGGTTATGGATCTGCCCGACCGCATGAATACTGTCGGCATACCCCCTGATTTCTTCCGGCGTGTGCGGGATGATGCGGCAGTTCAGTTCCCCGATAAAAAGGCGGGACCAGGCGGTGTAACGGATGGGGGCGTTATCCAGTGCGGTAACCAGGACATCTGATTGTGCGCCCTCTTTGCGCGCAGTCGCTTTGGGACTGGCTTTTTTGGTTTTTTTTGCATTAGACTCGGTGACTGACATAGTTAATACCTCTCTGATATTGATGATTGTCCGGCCCTGCGGAGTTACCGCTCCGGCAGGGCACCTCTTACTGCTTACTGCGTGTTACGGATGCCATAATCCCGGATGTAGCGGTTGATCCAGTACTCGCCACCCGGTTCAAAATTCCATGTACGCCAGACCATTTCCCCGTTCTGACGAACCACCAGGCGAAAGTGCGTCCCCTGATCGTCTTCAATGGCGACATTCTGATACTGCGCTGCCACCGCTTCGGCCTGTTCGCGGGTGAACGTGCCATCAGGCAGGGATTTCAGGGGGGCCGCCGTGTTGTCTGTCATGCTGTTTCTCCTGTAACAGCCCCGCCATCCGGGGCTTTAATGAAAACCAACTGCTCAGAACGGTATGCTATCGTCGAAGTCATACGCCGGATCGGGTTGCGCTGGCGGCTGCTGCGCGGCAGTGGTGTTTTTGCCTTTTGCGCCCCTGCCCCGACCTTTTGCCCCGCCGGACGCTGCCGGAGGTGGGGTTTGCGCCGCCTGTTGCGGCTGTCCGCTGAACTGCTGACCACTCTGAGGCTGACTTTCACGGCGACCGCCCAGCATCTGCATGGAGCCGCCCACGTTGACCACCACTTCAGTGGTGTATCTGTCCTGACCGGACTGATCGGGCCATTTTCGGGTACGCAACTGGCCCTCGATGTAGACCTGAGCACCCTTGCGCAGGTATTCACTGGCGATTTCCGCGAGTTTTCCAAACACGACAACACGGTGCCATTCGGTGTGTTCGCGCATCTCCCCGTCCTGTTTGTCACGCCATGTTTCAGACGTCGCCAGGGTAAGATTTGCCACCGCGCCCCCGTTGGGCATGTAACGCACTTCAGGGTCCTGCCCCAGATGACCGACCAGAATGACTTTGTTAACGCCTCGTGCTGCCATGATGAATCTCCTTAATCCGTTGTTTTGCTTTTAAAACCATCACCCGTTGAGTTTCGGGAGCCGCGGTTTTGACGTTTGCGGGAACCTGCTGTTTTGTTCCCTCTGGTATGACCTTCACCCGTTTGAGAACCTTCGCCGCAAGGGGCATACCGGCCACGGCATGGCGCATCTGTCCGGGGCAGAACGCAAAAGTTTTTGTCCGCCTGCGGGCAAAAAGTTTTGTGGGCTGTTCATTTCACCCTGGACAGTTAATGCGACAGGTTGTGGCTGTATCAGCCCCCGGCGACAGGGACTTAAACGGGGGAACGGTGCCAGGTACGGCAATGAGCAGGGACCCGCCGCAACGACGGAGCGCGGCACGCGAAACGGCGTTGCGCCTTACAGCCCGGCAGCTTCACCGCCGGGGTGCCGGAAGCGCAGGCCACGGCGCGCCAGGGGCGGCGCGGCCGGAACGGCCGCTGCAAGCCCGGTGTTGACGTTGCGACAGCCTGGGATGGAAACCCGCTGCCCCGGAGGGGCCGGGCAGAGACAGCGCAGCTGGCTCGGTGCGAAGCATGACAGCCCCGGTTCCCGCCAGGGAAGTCGCCCGGCGTCAGCAAAGCCAGAGAGGAAATATGACTGACAGTGATAAGCATCATCAGCGTAAGCGTCAAGCCACTGCCGCCTGTTGCGATTACTAACGATTGACGATGATAGAGTCCTCTTATTAACGTTAATGGACTCTATCAATGTCAAACACTCTTCAGCCCCGCAGGGCGCGGGCGTCCTA